>JANNBG010000286.1:0-1523 GCA_031385205.1 Rhodobacterales bacterium | reverse complement strand
GCCGCAGCACCTCCCGGCACGCGTACATCGCTGTATGCAAACCCGGAATATGCAGCCCTGCCGTTTGCCAAGCTGACAATCGACAGCATCAACGCAGCTGACCCAACCAATCCGACTGTTCAGCCCGTGCCTTATGTTGGCGTGCAGTTCGTGGCGATCCCGGAGTTTGCAGGTCTTGCGACAAGCGTGGGCGAAATCTTCGCCGCTGCACTTGCCGGCCAGAAGACCGGTGATGAAGCTCTGGCTGAAGCACAGACTTTGGCGACCGAAGAAATGACCTCGGCCGGCTACATCAAGTAACCAGTACGTTTGTTGACGAGTTCAGAGACCGGCCCACGCCGGGCCGGTCTCTCCCCCGCGACGGCAAACGTGGTGTGCCGCGCAGCTTCCGTCCCGTTCATTACCGATTGACACACCAGTCCATGCCGTTTCACGGGGAGCGATCACATGTCCACCACCAGCACCCGCGCCGCTGCCCGCCTGATGGTCGCGCCCTCGGTCATCCTTTTGTTCATCTGGATGATCGTGCCCTTGGCAATGACGATCTACTTCTCATTCCGCTTCTATCGCCTGCTGTCGCCAGAACGCACCGGCTGGGTCGGGGTCACCAACTATGCGTGGTTCCTGCATTCACCGGATTTCTGGACCGCCATCATCAACACGCTGTTGCTGGTGGGTGGCGTCCTTGTCATCACCGTTGTGCTGGGCGTGTTGATCGCCCTGCTGATCGACCAGCCAATCTGGGGTCAGGGCCCGCTGCGCATTCTTGTCATCTCGCCCTTTTTCGTGATGCCGCCCGTGGCCGCGTCGATCTGGGAAAACCTGTTCATGCACCCGCAGAACGGCCTTCTGGCCGCCGTGTCGCGGGGCTTGGGGCTGGAACCCATCATCTATCTTGAAACCTATCCCATGGCCTCGGTCATCTTTATCACGTCCTGGGAATGGCTGCCCTTTGCCACGCTGATCCTGCTGACCGCCTTGCAATCCATGTCATCCGAACAGATGGAAGCGGCCGAGATGGACGGCGCATCGTCATTCTCGCGGTTCCGCTATCTGGTCTTGCCGCACCTTTCGCGCGCCATCACCGTCGTGATTCTGATCCAGACCATCTTCCTTCTGGGCATCTTTGGCGAGATCTTCACCACCACCCAAGGCGGGCCCGGCAACGCCTCGACCACACTGCCTTACATGATCTACAAACAGGCGCTGATCGCCAAGGATATTGGCCGCGCCGCCGCCGGGGGGATGATTGCCGTCATCCTTGCCAACATCGTTGCCATCTTTCTGATGCGCGGCATTGGCAAGCACTTGGACGCCTGAGGGGGATTTGAACCATGGCACGCGCCGTCACCACACAACAGAAAGTCGCTTTTACCGCCGCCGCTTGGGCTGTGGGGCTATTGATCTTCTTTCCCGTCTTCTGGACAATCCTGACCAGCTTCAAAACCGAGGTCAGTGCCGTGGCATCCCCGCCCGAATTTCTGGGCGCGGATTGGACCTTGCAAAACTATGCCGATGTCTGG
>JANNBG010000264.1:0-1754 GCA_031385205.1 Rhodobacterales bacterium | reverse complement strand
CGAAACTGGCATCAGGAACTGCGATCTTTGGTTAATCCGGTGCCAGCATATACCCTTCGCCCCGCACCGTTTGCAGGTATCGTGGCTGTTTCGGGTCCGCCTCGATCTTGCGCCGCAGCCGCGTGATCTGCACATCCACCGCCCGTTCCTGCGCGCCTGCATCCGGCCCCACATCGCCCACCAGCCGGTCCCGGCTGATCGCCGCCCCCGGTGCCGCTGCGAACACCCGCATCAGCGCCGCCTCGGTCGCCGTCAGGCGCACAAGGTCCGTGCCCCGCCACATCTCGCCCCGGTCAAGGTCATAGCGCACCCCCCCCATATGCAACAGTTTCGGCCCCGCCTCTGCCTTTACCACCGGCACCCTGCGCAAAATTGCGTTGATCCGCAGCAGCAACTCCTTTGGCTCGAATGGCTTCACCAGATAGTCATCCGCCCCCGCCTCAAACCCTTCAATCCGGTTCGCCGCCTCGCCCTTTGCTGTCAACAGCAAGATCGGCACCGCCAAAGACCGCCGCAATTCGCGCGTGAGGGTCACCCCATCTTCGCCCGGCATCATCACGTCCAGCACGATCATGTCGAACTCCAGCCCCGCCAGCAAACGCCGCGCCTGTGCCGCATCCCGCGCCACTGTCACCAGAAATCCGTTGCGGATCAGGAACTTCTGCAGCAGCCCCCGGATGCGTTCATCATCATCCACCACCAATAAATGCGGTTGCGTCTCGATCATGATCCCCCCTCTTTCAGCCGACCATAGTGCCGCTTTGCCTCAGGGTCCATCATCGCCTCCAACACCTGCCGGAACCCCGCCACCGCTCCCGGCCCTGCCGCCCGGTATGCGCTGCGCATCCTTGCCCGCTGTGCCTCAGATAACTGCCGTTCCAACCCCGCACCCTTTTCCGTCAGATGCAGATGCCGCTCCCGCCGGTCCACGCGCCCCACCCGCGCCTCTACCAGCCCGTCCTCCATCAAGGATCGCAGCACCCGGTTCAGGCTTTGCTTCGTCACCCCCAGAATGGATAACAGGTTATTCACTGTCGTCCCTGGACTGCGCCCAATGAAATGCACCGCCCGGTGGTGTGCGCGGCCATAATCCATCCCTTCCAGAATCCGGTCCGGGTCCGCCGTAAACCCGCGGTACGCAAAGAACATCGCCTCAATGCCCTTGCGCACCTGTTCGTCCGTCAGAAACAGCAGGCTTTCGCCCGTTTGATGATCCGCCATCGCATCCTCCGCTGCCCTGATTTTATGTCAGTCTTGTTGACTTTCCAAGACTCACCTGTTAGCCAGCCAATGATTTTGCGCAACATTATGTCCGATGCGGACCTATCTGCGCAACATGTGCAAAAATGCGGAGACTAAGATGGCAGGTTATGATGATCGTGATGGCTTCATCTGGATGGATGGCAAACTGGTCGACTGGCGTTCGGCCAACGTCCATATCCTGACCCATGCCCTGCATTATGCGTCATCCGTGTTTGAAGGCGAACGCTGCTATAACGGCAAGATCTTCAAAATGAGCGAACATTCCGAACGTCTGCGCACATCGGGTGAACTCCTTGACATGCCGCTGCCCTATAGTGTTGCCGAAATCAACGCCGCCAAAGAGGCAACGCTCAGGGCCAACAACCTGACCGACGCCTATGTCCGCGCCATCGCATGGCGTGGGGCCGGGCCGGATATGGGGGTCACCTCCAAGAACAACCCGATCCGCATGGCCGTCGCCTGCTGGACATGGGGCAGCTATTATGGCGATG
>JANNBG010000256.1:0-2808 GCA_031385205.1 Rhodobacterales bacterium | reverse complement strand
CCGCGCCGGCAATCCCGAAGTGGTGCAACTGCCGCTGACCAGTTTCGACAAGAATTTTGAACTGAACGCGATGGCGGCAGAGTCGTGGACCCAGTCCGAAGACGGCCTGACCTGGACGTTCAAGCTGCGCGACGGGCTGGTCTGGTCTGATGGCGCACCGCTGGTGGCCAACGACTATGTTTTCGCGATGCAGCGCGCGGCGACCACGGGCTATGATTTCGCCTGGTATTGGGGCTATGCGGGGGCGATCAAGAATTGGGGGCCGGTCACTGAAGGCAAGGCCGACGTTTCCACCCTTGGCATCCGGGCCGTCGATGACAAAACTATCGAAGTTGTGACGGAAACCCCCAAGGGCTATCTGCCCGGCGTGGTCAGCCTGTGGTATCCGGTGCCGGTGCATGTCTGGGACAAACTGGGGGATGAATACGCGGCCAACGTGGAAACGCTGGTCACCTCCGGCCCGTTCATCGTGGAGAGCTGGGAGAAATCCAACAACAAGATGGTGCTGGTCAAAAGCCCCACCTACACCGGCCCTTGGCCCGCCTTGGTCGACCGGGTGGAAATCGACCCCTCGCTGGGCGCACCAGAGGTCGGCCTGCCCGCCTTCATGGCAGGCGAGGCGGATTTTGCCTTTTTGAACACCGGGCAAATCCCGTTTGTGAAGGAACGCTTCCCCGATCAGGTCACCAACAACGCCGTCTTTGCCACCAGCTACATCTCATTCGATCTGGGATCAGCGCCCTTTGACAACATCAACGTGCGCAAGGCCCTGCAATACGCGATCAACCGGGATGAGATGACCGCAACCGTGTTGAAAGACCTGGCCATTCCGGGCAAATCGCTGCTGCCCCCGGGATACCCTGGATACAATGACGCGATCACCGCGCAGGCGGTGTTTGACCCGGCAAAAGCCAAGGCATTCATGGCGGCGGCAGGCTATCCGGATAGCGTGGGCTTTCCCGAGGTGGAAATCTGGTACCGCGATCAGGGCGGCTATAACGGGGCGATTTCGGCCCCGATGCTGCAATACCTGCAGGCGCAGTTCAAAGACATCCTTGGCATCACGATGAACATCAAGATTCTGCCGCAAAAGGAATGGCTGGCCGGCATGACGGAAAAGAAGAACAACCTGTTCCTTGCACCCTACGAGTATGACTACCTCGACCCGTCAAACTTTTACGGCATCTTCTACAATGGCGGGCGTCACGACCACCGCATCGCGGCCTATGACGCAGCGGTGGCTGCGGCGGATTCGGGCACTGTTTGGGAAGAACGCTCGGCCCTGTATCAGCAGGCCGAACAGGTGCTGATCGACAATGCATCCTTCATTCCGCTGGTGCATCCGATCACCGTGACCGTGGTCAGCCCGGACCTGAAAGGCGAGGCGACAGAGCCGAACACGCTGGGCTTTACCCCCCTGCGCCAGTTGGGCCTGTACTTCTACACGCATGTGACCAAGTAAACCGTTTGCGCCCTCCGGCCTTTGTGTCGGGGGGTGCCTCTTGCAGGCAAGGCGTCAGATGCGGCTGGTTGATATCGAAAACCTCACGGTCAGCTTCGCGCAGACCGACGGCGTTGTGCAGGCCGTGCGCGGGCTGACCTTGCATGTGAATGCGGGTGAAAGCCTGGGGATCGTGGGCGAGTCGGGGTCCGGCAAATCCGTCACCTGCATGGCCGTGCTGCGCTTGCTGCGCGAACCACCCGCGCGGATCACGGCAGATAAACTGATGCTGGCGGGCACCGATATGCGCCATGCGAGCAAGCGCGACATCACCGCCATGCGTGGCCGCGTGGCCGCGATGATCTTTCAAGACCCGATGACGGCGTTTGATCCGGTGTTCACCATCGGCCACCAAATTATCGAAACGATCCGCGCGCACCGCACAACCTCAAAGACAGAGGCACGCCACGAAGCCGAGGCCCTGCTGGCCCGGGTAGAAATCAAGAACCCAGACAGCATCCTCGACAGCTATCCGCATCAGTTATCCGGTGGCATGCTGCAACGCGCGATGGTCGCCATGGCCCTGTCCTGCCGCCCGAAAATCCTGTTCGCGGATGAACCCACCACGGCGCTGGACGTGACCATTCAGGCGCAGATATTGCAATTGGTCAAGGACTTGCAGGCGGAACTTGGCATGGGCCTGATCATGGTGACACATGACCTTGGCGTGGTGGCCGAAACGGTGGACCGCGTGGTCGTCATGTATGGCGGTCGCGTGATGGAAGAAGGGCCGGTGCAGGACATCTTTGATACGCCAGCCCACCCTTACACCCGCGCACTGCTGCATTCCATGCCGGGCCAGACACCGGGCCGCCAACGCCTGACCGAGATTCCCGGCGCCTCTCCGAACCCCGCCAATCCGCCGCCCGGCTGCCCGTTCCACCCGCGCTGCACCGAGGCCTACGCGCAATGCACGACCACACCACCCTTCATCCCGATCGCCCCCAACCGCCACGCGGCCTGCTGGAGGCTGCAATGACCCCAGCGCTTGAACTCCGCGGCCTATCCAAGACCTATACCCTGCCCGTGCGCGGCGGCTGGCGCACGACCTATGCCGATCACCAGGTGGTGCAGGATGTATCCCTGACGCTGCCCCCCAATGCGATCCTTGGGCTGGTGGGCGAAAGCGGCTCCGGCAAGACCACCACCGGCATGATGGCCATGCGGCTGGTCGAACCCACATCGGGGCAAATCCTCGTCGATGGCACCGATATCACGACGATGGACCATGCCGCCCTGAAACCCTTTCGCCGCCGCATGCAGGTGGTGTTTCAAGACAGCTATTCGGCGCTGGACCCGATGATGAC
>JANNBG010000252.1:0-1692 GCA_031385205.1 Rhodobacterales bacterium | reverse complement strand
GCCAGCATGCTGGCCAGCATATAGACCAGCACCTTGTGCCGATCGACGTTGATGCCCGACATCCGCGTCGCCGCCTCGTTCGACCCGATGGCGTAGGAATGCTTGCCGTATTTCGTATAGGTCATGATCAGGTGAAACAGCACCGCCAACCCCACAAACACAAACACCGGCCGCATCCCGGTGCCGATGGCATTATAGCTTTCGGTCGGGAACGAAATCGGGTTGCCGGTTGACCACCAGCGGGCAAAACCGCGCGCCGAAACCATCATGCCCAATGTCGCAATAAAGGGCGGGATTTTGGTATAGGCAATCAGCGCGCCATTGATGAGGCCCGCAACCATGCCCACACCCAAACCCACCAGAATCGGCACCAGCACGGGCAAATCCATCGCCCATTCACCAAAAATCGCCTTGGGGTTCGGGTTGCCGTTCACAATCGCAGTTTGGGCAAAGCTCATCGCCACCATGGCCGTCGCCCCCACCACAGACCCCGATGACAGATCAATCCCACCCGTGATGATGACTTGTGTGACACCAATCGCGATAATGCCCACGGTCGCCACCTGCAGAATGATGATCGACAGGCGCTGCGTGTTGAACAGCCCGTCCACCCCTTCACGCGTGTTGAACAGGAAACTATCGCCGATGATCAGGCGGCCCAGAATTTCAAAGGCCAGCACGATGATGACAAAGGCGATAAACACGTTCAGCTCCGGCGGTCGCGCCTTTTTGGTTGGATCGTATTTCAGCCCGCCCAGGCCCTGCGCCGTGTCTGCCATCGCCGTATCCCCCAAAACTGCATCATCCGCCCGCGCGCCATATGCAGCAAGATAAAAAAGGGGCGGTGTAACCCGCCCCCTCCTGGACCCTGAAAGGATCAGTTCTTCGCAGCAAAGTCCGCAACGTTTGCCGGTGTCACCAGTTGGAACGGAATGTAGACCTTCTGTTCCACAGCTTCACCCTTGGCCAGCGACAATGCCGCGGCCAATGCGCCTGCACCTTGGCCTGCCGCGTCTTGGAACACAGTTGCGTCCAGATCGCCTGCCTGCATCGCGGCCAGTGCGTCTTGCGTCGCATCAACGCCGCCCACGATGACCGCTTTCATGTCAACGCCGCCTGCTTTCAACGCCTGAATGGCACCGATCGCCATTTCGTCGTTGTTTGCAATCACCGCATCAAATGCCGCACCCGTCGACAACCAGTTGGTCATCAGCGACTGTGCCTGATCGCGGCTCCAGTTTGCTGTCTGCTCATCAATGATGTTCAACGTCACGCCGCAGTTGCCCGATGCCATCACATCGTGAATGTCAGCCGTGCGCTGGACTGCAGCCTGGTTCGAAAGTTCGCCCATCATGACGTAGATGTTCGCCTCGGTCTTGCCGGCTTCTTTCAGCAGACGGCAGACTTCCAGCGTTTCCAGCGTGCCGCTGTCAACCTCGTTCGATGCCACAAACGCTTGGTTGTCCGGCAGCGTATCGACGTTGATCGGCTGACGGTTCACATAGACCAGCGGGATGTTCGCAGCAGCAGCAGCATCCGACATCGCTTGGGTCGCCGATGTATCCACCGGGTTCACGATGATCGCCTTCACGCCTGACGCGATGAAGTTATTGATCTGGTCCAACTGCTTGGCCACATCATTCTGCGCATCTTCGATTTGCAGGTTCACGCCGTCCATTGTTTTGGCCTGCG
>JANNBG010000244.1:0-3494 GCA_031385205.1 Rhodobacterales bacterium | reverse complement strand
TATCGCCCCAGCCTTCAAACTTGCTATCCACCTTGTCCCACCAGCCGCCACCCTGCGCGCCGCCTGACTGATGCTCCATATCCTTCAGCCGGAACCCCAGCAGCACCGCCTTCTTGGCCCATTGGTTCACATGCCAATCCGCCCCGCGCTTTTCCGCCACCCGCAAGGCACCCGTATCCAAGGCTGCCAGCGTCGCCTCTACCGCATCCCTTGCCTCGCCGCGTGTCGCAGGCGTGATCGTGTCGCGCGCATCCCATGCGGCATTGATGGCAGTCTCAAGGGCAGCGTGGGTCATGGCGATCCTTTCGCATGGTCAGGGCGTTTGCTTGCCTATAAGCCTTGACCAACCGTCCCGCAATGCACAGGCCATCATGACCGACCCCACCCGTAAACATCCCCTGCGTTCATCCAAACAAGATGTGCGCGATGCCCGCCTGATCCCCGATACCCCCCAAACCCGCGCGCCCACCTACCGCCTCGCATTCGCCGACCCGGATTTCCTGACGCGCGAGGAATTGCGCCCGATCCGCCTGCAGCTGGAAATGCTCAAACCCGAAATGGCCCTGGATGCCGAAGGCATTGAATCCACCATCGTGCTGTTCGGCGGCGCGCGCATCCGTGAAGGGCAGGGCGCACTGGGGCATTATTATGATGAGGCCCGCCGTTTTGCCCAGATGGTCACGCAGCGCAGCATGGCCATGGGTGGCACGCATGACGTCATCATCACCGGCGGTGGTCCGGGCGTGATGGAGGCGGGCAATCGCGGTGCGGTTGATGCGGGCGGGCGCTCCATTGGCCTGAACATCGTGCTGCCGCATGAACAGGCTCCCAATGGCTATGTCACCCCCGGCCTCTGCTTCAACTTTCACTACTTTGCCATCCGCAAGATGCATTTCCTGATGCGCGCCCGCGCCGTCTGCGTGTTTCCCGGCGGCTTTGGTACGCTGGACGAGATGTTCGAATCCCTCACCCTGATCCAGACAAGGCGCATGGCCGCCATCCCCTTCGTGTTGTTCGGCCGGGCGTTCTGGGAGAAGGTCATCAACTGGCAGGCCCTGGCCGACGCAGGCGTGATTGCGGCAGAAGATCTGCGGCTCATCACATTTGTGGAAACGGCAGAACAGGCGCTGGCCGCAATTGACGGGTGGAAGGCCACCTGACCCGTGGTTTTCTGTTTGCCCAAATACGCAATCTTGCCCGCCCAGCCACACAAACCCACCGATCACGAAAGCGAGAGTTTCCCCGACCCGCATCCCATGCTTAACTCCCCGCTAAGAACCCCAACAGGAGCCTTACCCATGAAATCTGTGACAAAGATGCTGATTGCCGGCTTTGCCCTCGTGGCGACGGTGGCCATGGCCGAAACGGAATCGACAGACCCAACCGTCATTGCGCGCCAGACCCTGATGAAGACCATCGGCATGAACACCAAAGTCCTTGGTGACATGGCGGGCGGCAAGGCAGCCTTTGATGTGACAGCGGCTGAGGCAGCCAAAGTCGCAATTGTCGCCGCGTCTGCCGAGATTGCGGCCAAGTTTGAGCCGAATGTGACCGACGCCGGGTCCGAGGCCAAGCCCGATATCTGGACCAATTGGGAAGATTTCACCACCAAGGGCATGGCCCTGAATGCCGCCGCAACCGCGCTGGATGCATCCAGCGTGGAATCCATCGGCGCGGGCATGGGGGCTGTCGGCGGCGCGTGCGGTGCCTGCCACAAGGCCTACCGGATGTAACCTTCCGCCCCCGGTACAGGCCGGGGGCAGATTTTCAGCTGCAGGTAATGCTGCTGATCTTGCCATCCTCACCCACATAGAAATTCAGCCGGTTGGCCTGAAAATCCATCGTGACCGCCATGCCCGGCGTGATGACCCGTACCGGCACGGCAAACTTGATGCGCGCCAGTTCGTCCTGCGATTGCCCCACCATATCCTGCAATTCCGACGCACCACAGGCATCAATCCCCGCAGGCTTCGCGGCAATCGGGGCCGTCGTCGCGGGGCTGCCACCCCCACCACAAGCGGCAAGCGTCATGGCAACACCCAGCACGGGGATCAGTTTCAGGGTCATCGGGGCTTCCTTTATCATCCGCACCAAAGGCGCGTTACGCGGTCATTGGCATCAAGGTCAATATTCAGGCGGTCTGCGCTGTAGTCTTCGGTCACCGCATCGCCCGGTCGGATGACGCGCGCGCCCGGCGCAAGACCAGAGGCCTGTAATACCGCAAAGGGTTGACCAAGAAATTCCGTCCGCTGATCCGCACCGCAGGTGGCCAGTTGCACTGGCGGCGTGACCGAAACTGGCACGGGCATGCAACTGGCAATACCAAAGACGGCGCACAAACCGATCATCCGATACATCGCTACCGCCCTCCGTTCAGGCAAGGCTATCGTCAACCCGCAACCCACCACAAGCGGCATTGCCAAGCCCCGCGTTTTCGCTCAGTTTTCCGCCCAAATCTGGGAGGAACTGACATGAGAACCCGCGCCGCCGTTGCCGTTGCTGCTGGCCAGCCCTTGGTCGTGATGGAGGTCAACCTTGCTGACCCCAAATGGGGTGAGGTTCTGGTCGAAATCAAGGCCACAGGCATCTGCCACACCGACGAATTCACCCTGTCAGGTGCTGACCCCGAAGGCATGTTCCCCGCCATTCTGGGCCATGAAGGTGCCGGCGTTGTCATAGCCATAGGGCCCGGTGTCACCACGCTGAAGCCCGGCGACCACGTCATCCCGCTTTATACCCCCGAATGCCGCACCTGCCCGTCCTGCCTGTCGCGCAAGACCAACCTGTGCACCGCGATCCGCGCCACCCAAGGGCAGGGATTGATGCCCGACGGCACCACGCGGTTTTCCATGCTCGATGGCACGCCGATCCTGCATTACATGGGCTGTTCCACCTTTGCCAACCACACCGTCGTGCCCGAAATCGCCCTTGCCAAAGTGCGCGAAGACGCGCCCTTCGACAAGATATGCTACATCGGCTGTGGTGTGACCACGGGCATCGGCGCCGTCATCAATACGGCTCAGGTCGAGATTGGTGCCAAGGCCGTAGTCTTTGGTCTGGGCGGTATCGGGCTGAACGTCATTCAGGGCCTGCGCATGGCGGGTGCGGATATGATCATCGGGGTCGATCTGAACAACGATAAAAAGGCCTGGGGCGAACGGTTCGGGATGACCCATTTCGTCAATCCGAAGGATGTGGAGGGCTCCATCGTGCCTCACATCGTGAACATGACCAAAACCCCCTTCGACCAGATCGGCGGCGCGGACTATTCGTTTGACTGCACGGGCAACGTCAAAGTCATGCGTGACGCGCTGGAATGCACGCATCGCGGCTGGGGCGTGTCTGTGGTCATCGGCGTGGCCCCAGCGGGCGCGACGATTGAAACCCGCCCTTTCCAACTGGTCACCGGCCGCATCTGGAAGGGTACAGCTTTCGGCGGCGCACGGGGCCGCACGGATGTGCCCAAGATCGTGGACTGGTACATGGACGGCAAG
>JANNBG010000199.1:0-1541 GCA_031385205.1 Rhodobacterales bacterium | reverse complement strand
GCGACAAACAGCCGCCCGATGGTGGCGGTTAAAAAACGGTTCTGGGATGCGTTTTGAGACGACATCATTCACTCCTCAGATAGGCATTTCAAACTGGAGGAGGCCTGCATTATCCACCACGAAATGCTTCGAGGGTGATTGATATAGTCGTTCTGGGCTTCACCGTGACTCACGTCCGCAGGCGGCAGGTGCCCAACACCTGTGGAGCCCGTTACATCATGCCATTTGCAGTGTCAAGCATTGGAAAGGCTTTGGCGGAAGCTCGCGATCAAACGCGCCTATCAGCATTTGGATCGCCTCCGTCGAGAAATCGGAGAAGACGCCTTTTGCCTGAAGCCAAACCCAGTCCCAGCAGCTCGAAAAGCGGTGGAGACAATCCCTGCATTGACGCCAGCATGACGCCAACACCATAGTCGGGGTCGGCGCACGTCGGGGTGGAATTCAACGCGGTTCCGCTGGACACGATTTCATTCGCGGAGAATATGCATTGCGCCACCTGCTTCGCGGAATCTTCATTATGCTCTTGCTCGGGATCGTCGGGCTGTTTGTCGCAATCGTGGCGATTGCTCTGCCCTTTCCGAAAATGCCGCCAGAAGCGGACGTGTTTGGCTTTGCTGCCGAGGGGGAAAAGAGCGTCAAAGAGATGCCGCCGTTGCAGCAATTCCGAGCCCGAGACGGCGATGCGCTGTCCTACAGGTTCTATGATGCACCGAGCGAACGGATCCTGATTTTCATTCACGGTTCATCTTACCACGGCGGCGGCTATGATGAACTGGCGACCTATGTCAGTGCTGCAGGGGCCGCCAAGGTCGTCTTGCCGAACATGCGGGGACACTACTTCTCAGGGCGACGCCGGGGCGACGTCGAATACATCGGCCAGTACGAGGACGACATCGTCGACCTCATCCGAGAACTTCGCAGGCAGGGCCACATGGGCCCCATCATTCTGGGCGGCCATTCAAGTGGCGCAGGCTTCGTACTGCGGTTTGCCGGAGGGCTGGGTCCAAAGCAGGAGGCGATTGCGGGCTACATAGCGCTCGCTCCGATCATTCCGCGCACAGCCGCAGTGCGGGGTGGCGACGCGGGCGGGTGGAACGTCATCGATCTGCCCCGCATCCTGGGACTGGTGGCACTGAACGGTGTAGGCGTGCACGGGTTTGACGGGCTTCCCGTCATCGCCTTCAACAAGCCCTCCAGTGCCTGGAACGGGACCGAGACGCTGGCCTATTCCTGGCGGCTCAACTCGTCTTATCACCCGCGCAACGACTATGCGTCCGACGTGAGGGCGATGCCCGCCAATGCGCTGATCCTTGTTGGTGACAAGGATGAGGCTGTCGACGGCGCGGCACTGCTGGCTCTGCTGCAGGATGCAGGCTACCGCGGCGGCGCGGAAATCCTTGCGCAGACCACGCATTTCGGCATTTTCCACGATGCCGAGGCCTTAAGGCGGGTCGCTGAATATGTTGCTGGTATTCCTGAACGTTAAATCAGGTAAGACCATGTTCGGCTGGAAAAACTCCGCACGCTACGAAAACGCCTCG
>JANNBG010000131.1:0-2809 GCA_031385205.1 Rhodobacterales bacterium | reverse complement strand
TTGTCTTTCGCACGACCCTTGCAACCATCGACGAGATCATTGATTTCGATGTGACCGAAGATGAACTGCGGCTGAACGATGGTGTCTTCACCGCCTTGGTTTTGGGTACGCTGACCAGTGATGCGTTCCACATTGGGGCCGCAGCGGACACGCAAGCACAGCGGATGATCTATGACAGTGCCACAGGGGCGCTGATTTATGACAGCAATGGGTCGGATGCGGGTGGGGCTGTGCAGTTTGCGACATTGACCACCGGGTTGAGCCTGACTGAAGATAATTTCATGGTGTTCTGAGGCGGGGATTGACTGCGCACCATTGACCTGCAGTTCTGCGCGATGCGCAAAGCGGGTGCTTGCCCTATATTCGGGCGAACACAGGAGGCTGAGATGAGCTGGAACCCTTTGCTGGATGTGCAGGTACCGATTGGCGATGCGGTGGATGCGATTGAGACGGTGATCGTGCCACGCGCGCGGGATCTGGGGGCGTTTGAGGTACGCCGTGCCCTGCCATCAGTGCAGCGGCAAATGGTGGGGCCGTTCATCTTTTTTGATCAGTTCGGGCCGGTGGAATTTCTGACGGGGCGGGGCATTGATGTGCGGCCACATCCGCATATTGGCTTGGGCACGGTGACGTATCTGATGGAAGGGCGCATTCACCACCGGGATTCGCTGGGCACGGATGCGTGGATCGCACCGGGGGCGGTGAACTGGATGAAGGCGGGGGCGGGGATCACGCATTCGGAGCGGCAGGATGGGCTGGCGATGCCGCACCGGTTGTTCGGGTTGCAGACATGGTTGGCGCTGCCGCAGGATCAGGAGGACGATCCGGCGGGGTTTGTGCATGTGGGGGCCGAGGCGTTGCCGGTGCTGGAGGGTGAGGGGAAAACGGTTCGGGTGATTTTGGGGTCCATTTATGGGGCCACGGCCCCAGTGCCTTTGGGGTTTGAGGCGTTTTATGCGGATGCGGTTTTGCAGGCGGGGGCAGTGTTGCCATTGCCGGAGGGGCATGAGGACCGGGGGGTGTTTATCTTGCAGGGGGCGGTGACGGTGGGGGGGCAACGGTTTGAGGCGGGGCGGATGCTGGTGTTCCGGCCGGGGGATAGGATTTCGGTGAAGGCGGGAGAGGCGGGGGCAAGGCTGATGCTGTTGGGCGGGGCGACGATGGAGGGGCCACGGCATATCTGGTGGAATTTCGTGGCGTCATCGCAGGAGCGCATCACGGCGGCGAAGGAGGCATGGCGGGCGGGGGATTGGGCGCATGGGCGGTTTCGGCTGCCCGGTGGTGATGACGGCGAGTTCATTCCGGCGCCGGATGTTTAGATCTGGTCAGTTCAACGGCTTTGGCAGCGGGGTCAGCGGGGTGACGGTGAGGCCCTGATGCTCTGCGTTGCGCGAGACAACAGCGATGGTGCCGATCAGGCCCAAGGCGCAGACCAGAATAAGCAGGGCGGACCGCCAGGCGGCAGAGGCATGTGCAGGGTTCTGCCGGGGGTGTAGCAGGGCGGACCGGACTGCAGTGGTTGGCAGAGGGAAGGTTGCCCTTTCGAAGGCTGTGGGAAGATCGTCGAGGCTGCCTTCGAAGCGGCGGCCATCGCTCTCGGTGCGGCGGCCATCGCCCTCGGTGCGGCCATCAATGCGGTAGGACTGTTGCGGAAGGTCAATCGTCACGAGATAACCGCGACGATCCGCATAAATAAAGACATCAAGCAGCACCACCCCTTGGGCGGGGAAGGTGGCCGAGGCGTCGGCGGATGTATCCCACAAGTCGAACAGGACGGCACCAGTTGCCATCGCCGTCACCCGCGGGCAATGAATCCAACGCCCATTGCCGCCCCATTCAACCGCGAGACTTTCGACCTGCAAACCGCCCTGTTGCACGAGGGCGGGCCTGGGGCCGGGCGGACTGCGCAACGATGGGCTGGCCTGCACGACAGCGGCATTTCGGGTGATCGTGGCCATTGCGGGTTGGGGGACCGTCGGTCGGATCACGGCGCGCAGCGCAAAGCCGATGGCAAATCCGATCACCGCGACGATGCCCCAGACGATCGCGACGGGCGGGATCAGAAATTGCGCCGCATGGATGAACTGGGCCCCGGCATCCGGCTGATCCGAGCGCATGACCGCCTCGCGGATCAGGGCGGCCATCAGGACAATGAGCGGCAACAGAAGCCAAATGACGGTGGCACGCCAAAGCCATCTGTGGGGCACGAGCAGGATCATCAGCGCGGGAAGGCCAATGGCGAGCGCCAGCTGCAACCCGGCAGCGTTCAGAAAATCAGTCCACATGGCAACGCCCCTTGATGCCGAAGAATGTCTGTCGCGCAATTGAGAAACGTCGCCGTCAAACGCATGTCGCGCAGCCATCCTAGCGCGGATGTTGACGGCACGCCAATCGTCGTGCCTTGCCTGTCGAGAGTGTTGTGGCGTCTTTTGCGCGTCGTTGGGCTTGCCTTCGGATCGATATGCCCGTGTCGCTACGATTGAGGCGTTGTTTTGGGTGCAGGAAGTCTTGGGGGAGACCCCTGCGGGCGACGTCGGGGGGCGGTTCTGTGGAGCTATGCGTGCTGAGGCGTTGCAAAGATGCGTATTTATGCAAACAGAAAACACCGGGGCAGGAAAGCGGCGTTTCTGCCCTTGACCTGTCGGCGAGGCTTGCCTAATACGCGCCATGCTTTGGGTGCAGACCTGAAGATATGCGCGGTGGTAGCTCAGTTGGTTAGAGTACCGGCCTGTCACGCCGGGGGTCGCGGGTTCGAGCCCCGTCCACCGCGCCATTTATCATAAGGCCCCTAGCGATGGGGGCTTTTTGG
>JANNBG010000119.1:0-6744 GCA_031385205.1 Rhodobacterales bacterium | reverse complement strand
CAAGGCCTTGGGCCGCCCGTTCGCCATGGGCAGGCCCAGCGACGCCGAAGGCAGCATGCCCAAAGACCCGGTCAGCATGGCCGCACAGTCCGACAGCACATCGCCAAACAGGTTATCCGTGACGATCACATCAAACTGCTTGGGCCAGCGCACCAGCTGCATTGCCCCGTTATCCGCATACATATGCGTCAGGGCCACATCCGGGTAGTCCTTGTCGTGGATTTCCTGCACGACCTGCCGCCACAGGATGCCGGACTCCATCACATTGGCCTTTTCCATCGAACAGACCTTGTTTGCCCGCTTGCGTGCCAGTTCAAACGCCGACCGCGCCACGCGGGCAATCTCGGATTCCGTATAGCGCTGGGTGTTGATGCCAACGCGTTCGTTGCCTTCGGTAAAAATCCCGCGCGGCTCGCCAAAATACACGCCAGAGGTCAGTTCGCGCACGATGACGATGTCAAGACCCGCCACGATTTCCCGCTTCAGGCTGGAGAAATCCGCCAACGCATCAAAACACTGTGCAGGGCGCAAGTTGGAGAACAGGTCCATTTCTTTGCGCAGACGCAACAACCCGCGTTCCGGTTTGACGCTGAAGTCGAGGTTGTCATACGCAGGCCCACCCACAGCGCCCAGCAGCACGGCATCCACCGCTTGCGCCTTTGCCATCGTTGCATCCGTCAGGGGCACGCCATGCGCGTCATAGGCGCAGCCACCGACCAGATCTTCGGTCACATCAAAGATCACGCCACGCCGGACGCCGAACCACGCGATGATCTTTTTGACTTCGGCCATGACTTCGGGGCCAATGCCATCGCCTGCAAGGATCAGTAGGGTTGGGTTGGCCACGGGTCATATTCCTTGTGACATGCATACCGGTTGACCTAGCCAAACCCGCAAGCAGGGTCAAGTTGGGTAAATCACTTCGCCAAAAGGCTTTATCCCAGCTGAGGTGTTGTAAGTCGTCGTCACCGAATAGCGCCCACCCTGATGATCGCCCTGTAACACGACTAATCCGGAATGGCTGCCCGCAATCAGAAACTTGTCGCCGACCTCGTCATAGTTGATCTGCCTTATCGCGTTTGTCTCAAAGCGCCCCATGCCGGATTGTACAGACAGCATTGTGACGTAAAGCCGATCGTCTTCTGCCAGCGGCTCGTCCTTCATGACTGTAAACTCACCAATTTTTTTAAGCGACGCGGCATGACCTGCCAAAAAGTGGATCATGCCAAAGGCCGCATTGCCCAGCTTGACCCCGATGTCCATAACCTCGGGCGGTTTCTGCAAAGCCGTGACGTCGACAAGATCACGCAGACGAATGCGGTGCCAGACTTCGGGCACATCTCTGATGGGTGGCGTCGGGGATTTCAGCCACCAGTCTTGCTTTGCACCACCTTGTTTGATGTCGAGCAAACCATCAACCATCTTGAATTTTTGTTCGCTATGGTAACTGCCGCCGACGAACTCTCCCAGTTTGAGGTCAACCGTCATGCTGAGCTTGGCTTCATTCTGGCTGATCGTCCATGTCACGCGCCCGTGGCCCGGGTTTATGCCCACACCTGTGTAAAGTGTGTTGGCCGCCGTTTGGGCGTTTGGGACGACATAGGGCTGTGGCAGCGGCGGTGGTACGGCTGAGGTGTCCGTCGGGCTTGTTCCTGTCCCATAGAATTGCATGGGTTTGCCGCATGTGTCACAACTGGGCGAAGCATAGACGCCGGGCATGTTGTTCGGCTGGGCGGCGGCGTAACGCGTTAGCGGGTTATGGCGGCTACAATGAAAATAGTTGTAGGGCATGGTGGCTCCTATCATGCGCAAAATGCAAAGGGATAATTACATGCGGCACCGAGTCGATCAAAGTGTCATTTTGCGGATTTAACGGGCTATGGCAGGCTGACATCAACCCAGACCAGCCGATGGCGCGAGGCGGTGCTGACGACGGCGGCAAAAGGGTCATCCAACGGCGGCCACATTACGCCCGATGTTGCGACCTTCAGGTCGGACGAGGGCAATACATAATCAACACGCAGTGTGCCTGGGCCGTTGTTGGCGGTGAAATCGGCGGTATCGGTGCCCATGCTGCCCGCTGGAATTACGTCTTGCGTGCGGGCAAGCAGTGCCAGCAAAGCCTCATTACGACCGTCACCGTCGACCGGGTCCAAGTTGGCCACGCCGAGGACCACGAAGGGCCCTACAGGTGCAGGCACATCCAGCGCGCCCTCAAGCAGCCGCAACCACAGGGCCGTCTCGTCATGGTTTCGCCTGCCGTTGCGATCCTCTGGCCCGTCAAAGACCGGGGGTGTGGCTGACCAAGCCAATAGGGTGAGTGCTGTGCCATCCGGCAGCAGCACTGGCACCACCCAATGGCCCGTTGTCGACAGGCGCTGTATCGCTGTCACATCGTCGGGCATGTCCGGCGCAATTGCCCCCGGCAGATCGCGCCACAGCAGGCGTGACAGGTCTGTCACGTCGTCCAAGGGCAGGCGCGACAGCAGGGCCATGCCTTCGGCCCCGGCAAAGCGGCCATAGCCCATGGCATCGCGCGCCTCGCCCAGGCGGCCATTGCCATCCAGATCGAAACTGGTGGCCATGCCGGAATTGGGTGCTGCGGCAAAGCGATAGGCATAGCCCGCCCCCTGTTGCGCCAGCGCATCGTTCAACGCGCCCAAAGCCACAAGGTTGTAATCGAAATCCACGCCGGTCAGCAGCAGCACATCAGCATTTGCCGCAGTGATCACCTGCACAACAGCCGCCACTTGCGCATCCTCGCCGCCTGCAATGTCACGCAGCAGCAGGCCGGGGCCATCGCGGGTCAGTTCTGCGTTATAGGTGGCGATGCGCAGGGTTTCTGCATGCAAGGGGCCTGCAAAGATCAGGCAGGCACAAACCCACGCCCGCCATCGCCGTTGTCCAACCGTTTTTGCCGGATCATTTCGGCCAACCGCCCCAGGGCGATGCCACGCATGAAAAGGGAGGCTGGCAGAAAGGCCCATGCTGTCATCGTCCAAACCAAGGTTTGTGGTGACGACATCGGCATATTTCCGACATCGGTAAAGCCAATCTTCACCACGGCTGGCATCAAGAATGGCAGCAGAAACCCTAATGCCACGTTAACGCGTGCATCGCGCATCAGGCGGTCGACCACGTCACCGCCTGCAGTGGGGTCAAATGTGGGCAGATTGACCCAGACGTTGAACGCCTCACCACGGGCGGGCCATGATCCAGCTTTCAGAAGGATTGTGAAGACCGACAATGAAACGAGGGATGTGAGATAAGCGATACCGGCCGCTGATCGGACGACGGCGGCCTGTTGGTCGGTCAGTCCTTCAGACATCATGATCGTGACCAGACGCACCGGGCTGTAGGGAAAATCCATCGACAGCCCGATCAGGGTGCCAACTGCCGAAACCAGATCTGTGAGCGTGGATGGGAAAACCTGCCCGCGTTCCAGCAAGGCCAGCAGAAAGACCGTGCCGAACAACATAAGGAAACGCACGCGGTTAAAGGGTGGTGCATCGCGGAATTCGACCAGACCGGGATAGGTCGACTTATACTCCACAAAGGTCAGTAAGCCCGCGAACAAGGCCACCAGCGCCACCATCTGTTTGCCGTCTGTCCCCACGCCGGGCAGCAGTACTGAGGGCGTGGCAATCAATGCCATCACCAACAAGGACCGCACGAATGCGCCTGAAAATCGCGAAACCACCCTCGACCCACCTGCCATTTGGCCAAACCCGATACCATGCCGGGCTTTTGTTCCAACCACCGCCCGCACTTTGTGGCGGGCTGCCTCAATCTTGCCCAATTTCTGCCTTCTTTCGTCCAACCCTGCAATCTTGGGTTAATCAAACGAAAGGTTTCAGGCACTTTCACGGAAGATGTGTCGCGAAATTGCATCAAACTGGTGGTAAAAAAAAGGCCATCCCGTGGGGTGACCCAACATCTTGTGGTCGCTGCGTTTTTAGACCCAAGAGCGTTGAATTGCGGCTTTCGCCTCATAGTTGTCGATTGATGCGGCTTTTTCCATAGTCAGGCCGATATCGTCCAGACCGTTCATCAAACAGTGCTTGCGAAAGGCGTCAACTTCGAACGCGAAGACCTGTCCGTCGGATGTTGTCACAGTTTGGTCTTCAAGGTTGACGGTGACGCGGGCATTAGCGCCCTTTTGGGCATCGGCCATCAAGATTTCGACCACATTCTGCGGCATGACGATAGGCAGGATGCCGTTCTTGAAGCAGTTGTTATAGAAGATGTCGGCAAAGCTGGTGGACACCACACAGCGAATACCAAAGTCGAGCAGGGCCCAGGGCGCATGTTCGCGGGATGACCCGCAGCCGAAATTTTCACCAGCGATGAGGATTTCCGCACGGCGATAGGCGGGCTGGTTCAGCACAAAACCGGGGATTTCTGCGCCGTCCTCGGTAAAGCGCATCTCATCAAACAGGTTCTTGCCAAGGCCAGAGCGGGCAATGGTTTTGAGGAACTGCTTGGGGATGATCATATCGGTATCGATATTGACCAAGGGCATGGGTGCGGCAATGCCGGTCAGGGTGGTAAAGCGTTCCATCGGGGGCTCCTGTCTTTCGCAGTCCATTAACGCAGGGTGACGCCTGCTTCAAGGCGCGGGGGGCACCTGAAACGTCAATGAGGCCCAATCGGAATGCCAGACGGGCCCGACTGTGGCATCATCATTCGGCAGGGCCGTCATCGCGACGTTATCGGCCAGATATTCGACGCCGGGTTCAACAGTGATGTTCACCATGCCTTGCGCATCAGTGCGATAGACGACGCGTTTCATGCTGCCGTCGGGTGATTTCGCAAACAGCTCCAGCTGCGCATCAGTGCGGGGTTGGCCGTCCAGCAGGATCTGCAGGTTCATGCCACCTGACAGATCATCGGTATAGGGGTTGGTCATTGCGACAATCTCGATCTTCAGCCCGAACGCGTGATCCGCGCCTTCGCCATTGCCGACGGCAATCAAAGATTTTGCATTGCGGCTGTAGGATTCCTGAAATTTGGTACGGGGCAATCCGCGTGCATCGTGCTGGGCCAGCACGCCATCAAGGTTCTTGTGCCCGACAAAGCGGTTAAAGACGTTATAATCCTGATAGGTCAGCGTGGTGTCATTGGTGACATGCACGACAACGGCCAACCCTTCGGTCGTGGCCACGGCAGACATGGCAGGCTGATCGCCAAGGCGGCCCGTGATGGGCTGGGTTGTATCGCCGATGACCAGATCAAACCGGGCGATGTTATCGGTGAGGTAAGGTTGCGGCACGCCCTTCATATCAGACCCGACGCGCAGGTCGGCCGTGACCGTATCGCCGACGTTCACGGTATAGTCAGCAGGGGATACCCAGAATTCATGGGCCTGTGCGGCAAGCGCACTATAGGATAGCAAGCACATGCCAATGATGATTGAGAGTTTGTTCATGACGCTGCCATCCCTTTTTCACACACTTAGCAGGCTGGTCGTTTTGCTGGCCGTGTCAATGGCCATGCCAAGCACATCTACGGCACATGAGGTGCGCCCCGCCGTGGCCGACATTGCCATCGGGGCGGAGAAGGTAGACCTGACGATCCGGTTTCCGGTGGAACCGCTGATTGCCGGGATGAGCCTTTTGGGGCTGGAGGATACGAACGACTCACCACTGGCGGACCGCTATGATGCGTTGCGGGCGGATGATCCGGCGGCATTGGAGGCGGCATTGCGGGCGGCGTGGCCGGACATTGCCAAGGGCATGACGGTGCAGGTGGGCGCGGCGCGGGTGCCGTTGGAGATTGTGTCGGTGATGGTGCCAGAGGTGGGCGATACCAGCCTGCCACGCGATTCCATCCTGACCTTGCAAGGCGCCTTGCCTGCCGATGGTGCCGATGTGCGTTTTGGCTGGGATGCGGGTTATGGGTCAGTGATCGTGCGGCAGGTGGGTGGGGGCGAGGATGCCTATTCCGCCATCCTGCAGGGTGGCAATCTGAGCGCGCCTTTGCCGCGTGAGGGGTTCGTGACCGAAGGCGCGTTGCCGGTGTTCGGGCGGTTTATTGTATCCGGCTTTGAACACATCATCCCAAAGGGGCTGGACCATATCCTGTTCGTGCTGGGCCTGTTCTTCTTTGCGCTGCGGGCAAGGCCCCTGCTGGCACAGGTGACGGCTTTTACGGTGGCACATACGGTGACATTGGCCTTGGCGAGCCTGAAAATCATCACGCTGCCCACGTCGGTGGTGGAACCCCTGATTGCAGTATCGATCGTCTATGTGGCGGTGGAGAATGTGATCGGCGGGCGCATGGGATGGGCGCGGGTGGCGGTGGTGTTCTGCTTTGGCCTGCTGCACGGGCTGGGGTTTGCCGCGGTGCTGGGCGATGTGGGGTTGCAGTCGGGGCGGTTTTTCGTGGGGCTGATAGGGTTCAACATCGGGGTGGAACTGGGGCAACTGGCGGTGATTTCGGTGGCGTTTGTGCTGCTGGGCTGGCCGTTCGGGGGAAAACCCTGGTACCGGGCACGGGTGGCGGTGCCCGCATCGCTGGCGATTGCGGCGATGGGGGCAGGGTGGACGGTGCAGCGGGTGTTTTTGGGGTGAGGTTGACTTTTCGGCGTGGGATGGGCATGTTGGATGCAAATGGGCTGGGCTTTTATCGGTCGGCGTTGGGCTCCTGGGCTTTCTCGGGGGCCCTTCTGCTTTCATGGATACACTCTTGGGCCAGAAGACGCAGACGTTGTACGCATAGCCGAGAATGCGCGATTAAATTGGG
>JANNBG010000113.1:0-1867 GCA_031385205.1 Rhodobacterales bacterium | reverse complement strand
GGTGCCACAAATTCCAGCATGTCACCCGTCACCGGATGCGCAAACCCCAGCGTCGCCGCATGCAGCGCCTGCCGGGGAAACGCCATCGCCGCATCGGCCCCCGGCACCTTCGCTGACACTTTTCGCCTGTTGCCATAGGTCTGGTCGCCCAGCAACGCATGCCCGGCATAGGCCATATGCACCCTTATCTGATGCGTGCGCCCGGTTTCCAGCCAGCATTCCACCGCCGCCACCTCGCCCAGCGCCAGCGTATCCGTCACACGCACCCGCGTCACCGCATGCCGCCCTGCCTCCCACAGGACCGCCTGCCGTTGCCTGTCCGTCTTGTGCCGCGCCAGGCCCGTGGCGATCTTCAGAATGCCCCCCGCCTCGAACGAAATCCCGCGCAAACCCCGCAGCCGCGGGTCCGCCGCCGATGGGATACCATGCACCAAGGCGACATAGCGCCGGTTCACCGTGTGTGCTTCAAACTGCGCCGCAAGCCCGTGATGCGCGCGGTCAGACTTTGCCACCACCAGCAGACCCGTCGTATCCTTGTCGATCCGGTGCACAATCCCCGGCCTGCGTTCCCCGCCCACGCCCGACAGCGTATCCCCGCAATGCGCCAGCAGCGCATTCACCAGCGTGCCCGTCGGTGTCCCCGGCGCTGGATGCACCACCATGCCCGCCGCCTTGTTGATGACGATCAGATCACCGTCTTCCCAGATCACCTCCAGCGGGATGTCCTCAGCTTGCGTATCCACCTCTGCCGCCGCATCCAGCCGCAGCACGAACACCTGCCCGCCGGTTACTTTCGCCTTGGCATCCGCCAGCACCACCCCATCCCGCGACACTGCCCCATCGGCAATCATCCGCATCAAGCGTGACCGGGATAATGACGCCGCCTCTGGCACAGCTTGTGCAAGCGCCTTATCAAGGCGGTCAGGCGGTGTATCGCCAAGGGTCACGGTCAGGGTTGCAATGGGGGACGGCATGGACGAGGCCTCGACAGATGCACAGTTGCCGCCAAGTTTGCGGTTTCTGAAAGGGTTGGTGATCGTGCTGATGATCGTGATGATCGTGGGCGTCATAACCATTGTCGGCCTGCTTGTCACCCGCATGTCATCCACCCCGATGCCCTTGCCCGAAACCATCACCCTGCCGGATGGTGCCAAGGCGCAGGCCGTGACGGCGGGCGATGGTTGGTACGCGGTCGTGACCACCGACAACCGCATCCTGATCTTTGACCGCCTGACGGGCACCTTGCGGCAAGAGGTCACCGTCAACTTGGGCAACTGACCGCCCGCCTCGCAAAAACTTGCAGGCCAGACACAATTACCCCTTGCGGCGCGCCCTGCCCTTTTATACATCGCCGATACCAAAGCGGAGTGCGGGCGTAGCTCAGGGGTAGAGCATAACCTTGCCAAGGTTAGGGTCGAGAGTTCGAATCTCTTCGCCCGCTCCAGTTTGGATGTGTCTTCAAAGACTGAGACAGGGCCGCCTTCGGGCGGCCTTTCTGTTGTTATCATTGCGGCACCAAATCGTTGGCCTTCAGATCAAGAACCCTACCCCGCTCTCTTGCGCCAATGTCCCAATCAGCAACAACCAACCGGTCTGTCGCAGCAAACGCCGCTGCACCTGCATTCACCTCAAGGTTGCACACGGTCATCAGCGAACCCTGGCACCAGAATGCACCTCTGACCGGGTCGTTTTGCGGCAAGGGATTGGGCGTGCGTCACCCTTTTCTGCGCAACATCGCTCAAGCGAATTTCAGCCTATCATAGTCAAACTCCGCATATCATATTGTATTATCACCATAAATATCCATCTCTTTCCGCAGTCAGAATCGTAGACACGTCGAAAATTCCATCGCATCATTGCGGACGAT
>JANNBG010000028.1:0-4268 GCA_031385205.1 Rhodobacterales bacterium | reverse complement strand
GCGACCCACGATCTTTGCGGATGTATCGCCCGATATGCGCATTGCGCGGGATGAGGTGTTCGGGCCAGTGCTGGCGATGATCCCGTTCGAGACCGAGGATGAGGCGGTGACGATCGCGAACGCGACGAATTACGGCCTTGCCGCCTATATCCAGACCCGTGACCCTGCGCGGGCAGAACGGGTGGCGGGGCGGTTGCGGGCGGGGATGATCCATATCAATGGCGCTGCGCACCGCTATGGCAGCCCGTTTGGGGGCTATAAACAGTCAGGCAACGGGCGCGAGGGGGGCGTGTTCGGGTTGGAGGATTTCATGGAAATCAAAACCCTGCACCGGCCGGATTAGACGATGAACAGCTATGATGCGGGGCGGCTGGACCTGCCCTTCGTGGGGATTTGCAGCTTTGGCAAGCGGCCCATTTGCACGGATTGGGCAAAGATTGATGCGGATGTGGCGGTGATGGGTGCGCCATTGGATATGGGCACGCAGTATCGCAGTGGTGCGCGGTTTGGGCCACGGGGCATCCGCGAGGCATCGACGCTGTTTTCGTTCGGGCATGCGGGTGCTTATGACCATGAGGATGATGTGGTTTATTTGGCCAGCGATGTGCGGATCGTGGATATTGGCGATGCGGATATTATCCATACGGATCAGGCACAAAGCCTTGCCAATATCGAAAAGGGTGTGCGCGCGATGCTGGCGGCGGGGGCCCTGCCGGTGGTGATGGGGGGGGATCATTCGGTGACGATTCCCTGCATCGCGGCCTTTGCGGACCAAGCGCCGATCCATGTGGTGCAAATCGATGCGCATCTGGATTTTGTCGATGTGCGGCACGGGGTGCGCACGGGGCATGGCAGCCCGATGCGGCGCGCGGCGGATCAGCGCCACGTGACGGGGATGACGCAGCTGGGCATCAGGAATGTGTCATCGACGGCACGGGATGGCTATGTGCAGGCGCGAGCCATGGGGTCAGATATCCTGTCGGTGCGGCAGGTGAGGGCCTTGGGTGTGGCGGCGGTGTTGGCGCGCATTCCGGCGGGTGCCCGGTATTACCTGACGATTGATATTGATGGGTTTGACCCGTCCATTGCACCCGGCACGGGCACCCCCAGCCATGGGGGTTTCACCTATTACGAAGGGCTGGAGCTGATTGCGGGGCTGGCCAAGCGCGGCACGATTGTGGGCCTTGATCTGGTGGAGGTGGCACCGCCCTATGACCCGACGGATAGCACGTCGATCCTTGCGGCGCAGTTGTTGCTGAATGCGCTGGGGCGGATTTTCCATGCACGGACGCTTGGCTGAGGCCAAGGGGCCATGGGTTTCATGTGCCGTTGGGAAAATCGAGGGTCTGGCCATCTTGCCAGATCATCGGGAACCAATCGCTGCGCAGGATTTGGCCGGGCTGCATAGCGTGGCCGGGATAGGGTGGCGAGGTGCGGCCGGGGCGTGCAATATAGCGGGCATCATCGCCCAAGAGGCGCAGGCTGAACGCGCGGCGGCGGCTGGTAGTGGCATTGCCACGCGCGCCGTGCAGGGTGCCATAGTGAAAGGCCACGGCATCACCGGGGTCCATCGGCCATTCACGAATGTCCATCGCTGCGGCGTCAGGGTCGGGCACGGGCATGTACAGATCGGAGTCGGCATAAAAATTGGTCTCGGACAGCCAGCGGGTGGGCAAGACAGGCTTTGGCCAGCGGTGCGAGCCTGCGACACAGCGCAGCGATGCGTCACGCACGGGGTCGAGCGGGGACCAAAAGCTGACAGTCTGCTGCCCGCTGACAAAGTAATAGGGGCTATCCTGATGCCATGGCGTGGGCTTTGCGGTGCCGGGTTCCTTGACCAGCACATGGTCATGGAACATCTGCACGCGCAGCGACCCCATCAGATCGGCAGCGACAGCGGCGGCGGGCGAGGTGCGGATGACGGCTTCAAATTCGGGAATGCGCCGCCAGTTGCAATAATCGTCAAAGAACCGCCCGCCTTCGCCGGGTTTGAGGTTTTCAGAGGCATAGGGGCCGGGGTCTGCCATGTTGCGCGCGATGCCGGCCCGAAGTGTTTCGACGTGGTCGGCAAACAGGCCTTTGACCAGCACGACACCGTCACGCTGATAAGTGTCAATATCGGACTGGCGCAGCAAGGGGTGGGGCATGGGGGCAGGGCCTTTGGGATGTCTTGCGGGTAGGATGCGGCGTGCCTGCGGGGTTGGCAATATGCCCTAGCTGTCAGGTTCCAGCCGTTTGGTCTTTTTATTCAGGAATTCACCCAGCCGCTGTTGAATATCAGGATTGGTTTGCACGGCGGCGGCAAGCAGGCCTTCGGCGAACATACCGTCGGTGCTGGACATATCGTTGATGCGGGCGATGCCGGTGACGATGGCATAGTTGGTCATCGGCGGATGGGTGGCGATAGCTTTGGCCAGGGCCTTGGCGCGCACCAGCGTCTGGCCTTCGGCCACCACCTCGTGCGCAAGGCCAAGGTCGAACCCGCGTTGGGCATCAAAGGTGCGGGCGGACAGCATCATGTCGACCATGCGGGCGGGCGTGATGATGCGGCCCACGCGCACGGTGGCGCCACCACCCGTAAAGATGCCGCGCTGGCCTTCGGGCAGGGCAAAGAAGGTGGTGGGATCGGCAATGCGCACATGAGTTGCGGCGGCGAGTTCAAGCCCACCGCCAACAACGGCGCCTTGCAGGGCGGCGACAACGGGGATGCCGCCAAACTGGATCAGATCAAAGGTGCGGTGCCAGTTCTGGCACATCTTCATGAAGTCTATCGGGCTGCGGTTCTTGTCGTGATGTTCACGCAGATCAAGCCCGGCGCAGAAATGCGCACCCTTTGCGGCCAGCACAAAGCAGCGCGTGCCATCGGGAGGGGTGCGAAACACGGCCTCGATCTCGGCCAGCATGGCATCGCCAATGGCATTGCGGCGGTCTTCGCGGGCAAGGGTCACGGTGGTGACATCGCCGTCTTGTGCCACGGAAATGAAGTGGTTGGTCATGAGGTAGGGCCTTTGCTGGACGCGGCATGGAGCGCGCTGACGCGGGCGCGCAGTTTGTATTTTTCGATCTTGCCTGTCGATGTCTTTGGCAGGGTTTCGAACAGATAGGATTTGGGCACCTTGAACCCGGCAAGGTGGCTGCGGCAAAATGTGTTCAGGTCTGCAGGCGTGGCCAGCATGCCGGGCTTCAGTTCGATAAAGGCGCAGGGCACCTCGCCCCATTTGTCATCAGGCTGGGCGACGACGGCCACCATGCTGATGGCGGGGTGGCGGTAGAGGATGCTTTCGACCTCGATCGACGAGATGTTTTCACCACCGGAAATGATGATGTCCTTGAAGCGGTCACGGATTTCCAGAAACCCGTCGGGGTGCTGCACGGCGACATCGCCGGTGTGGAACACGCCTCCGGCAATGGCGGCGGCGGTGGCGGTGGCATCCTTGTGGTAGCCCTTCATGATGGTGTTGCCGCGCAGGACGATTTCACCCATGGCGACGCCGTCCTGCGGCAAGGTCTGGCCGGTTTCGGGGTCTTGAATGCTGGCGACCTCGGCCATGGGAAAGCGTACGCCCTGGCGGGCCTTGAGGGTGGCGCGCTGGGTGAAATCAGGGCGTCCCAAGCATCGTGCCAGACGGATTGCACGACATGGCCGTAGGTTTCGGTCAGCCCGTAGACCTGCATGACGTTGAAGCCCAAAGCCTCCACCCTTTCCAGAATGGCGGCAGGGGGTGGGGCACCGGCGGTCATGGCCTGCACGGTGTGGGGCAGGTTGGGCGGGGATATTTCGGCGGCATCCACCAGCATGCCCAGCACGATGGGGGCACCGCCGAAATGCGTGACTTTGTGCTGGGTAATGGCGTCATAGATGGCGGGGGCGGAGACGTGTCTGCAGCAGACGACAGTGGCGGCGAGGGCGGTCATCGTCCAGACATGGCCCCAACCGTTACAGTGAAACATCGGCACGGTGTACAGATAGGTGGGGTGGCCCGAGAGGTTCCACCCGGCAATGGTGCCAAGCGCCATAAGATAGGCCCCGCGGTGGTGGTAGAGCACGCCCTTGGGCTTGCCGCTGGTGCCGGAGGTGTAGTTCAGGGTGATGGTATCCCATTCATCGCGCGGGAAAGCGGTGGTGATTGGGGTGGTCGTGGCGATCAGGTCATCATGCGCAATGGTGCCCGCGATGGGATCACCGGGACCACCCTAATCACCACCGCTTTCCCGCGCGATGATTGGGACAGCATCACCCTGAACTACACCTCCGGCACCAGCGGCAA
>JANNBG010000027.1:0-2670 GCA_031385205.1 Rhodobacterales bacterium | reverse complement strand
CGCTGACCGAAACCCTGCAAGCGGTGGAGATGGCGCATCGCGCAGGCTTTACCAATGTGATGAGCCACCGGTCGGGTGAAACCGAAGACAGCACCATCGCCGACCTCGCCGTCGCCACCAATTGCGGGCAGATCAAGACCGGCTCCCTGTCACGCTCCGACCGCCTCGCTAAGTATAACCAACTGATCCGGATCGAGGAAATGCTGGGCGAGACGGCAGAATACGCCGGGCGCAGCATCCTTAAGTAATCCACATGCCGGGGGCACCACCCCCCCGGCTTTCTGTTTGCCCAAATACGCAAAAAACCCGCATCCGGTTGGCCGCAGGCCAGAGGGTGCTTTAAAAAAAACGCGGCGCAGCCGCTCAATTTGATAACCGCCATGACCGACGCTGACCGCATCATCGCCCACCTCAACCTTGCCCCCCACCCCGAAGGTGGCTGGTATCGCCAGACATGGGTGGCAGATAACAGTGGCAGACCTGTCGGCACGGCCATTTATTTCCTGCTGGCATCCGGGCAGTCCAGTCACTGGCACCGCGTCGATGCCGTTGAAATCTGGCACTTCCATGCAGGCAGCCCCCTCATCCTGTCCATTGCAGCCGCCGATCACGGCCCCGCACAAGACATCACCCTTGGCCCTGATGTTCTGAACGGCCAAACCCCACAAGTCATCGTCCCAAAGGATCATTGGCAGGCCGCCCGCACAACAGGTGACTATACATTGGTCAGTTGCACCGTCAGCCCCGGCTTTCAGTTCCAGGGCTTTACCCTCGCGCCCCCCGGCTTTGACATCCCGCGTGATTGACGCCATTTTGGAAACAGTGCGTTTCGTACACGCACCTGTCATTGTGGCAAAATTCTGGTAAGACTGTGACCGTCATAAGGGCGGGGGCCTTGAAGGACCGATGATGGACCATAAAGCTTTCCTCCGCACGCTGTCGCACGAGACACGCAAACGCCTGACGATGCGCGACGATGCGCCTGCACAGGAACGGCTGATGGTCCACTTTGGCCTCATCATCCTGCTGATGCTTTATATCGGCATTGGTCTGCCCTTGTGGTGGGCCCTGATCCCGCTGCAGGGCATCCTCATCGCGTTTCTGTTCAATGTGGCGCATGAGGCGACGCATAAATCCCTGTTGATCGACGAGCGTCAGAATGACTGGGTGGGGCGTGTGGCCGGCGGCATGATTGCGCTGCCCTTCGAATGGTTCCGCTGGTTTCACATGGCGCATCACAAATACACCAATGACCCCGATCACGACCCGGAATTGCAGGGCGGCGACACACCGGAAACAGCAATGCAGTTTGCATGGCACGTCTCAGGCATTCCCTATTGGACATCGCAGGCGCGGGTACTGGTGCGATTGGCCACAGGCGATACGACAGACAGCTTCCTGCCGGGGTCGGCCATGGCACGCACACAGCGCGAGGCGCAGATTTTGCTGGGTATTTACGGCGTGACTTTGGTCAGCCTGATCTTTTCCGGCGTAGTGTTCTGGGTCTGGCTGCTGCCAGTATTTCTGGGCCAGATGGCGCTGCGGGTGGTCCTGCTGGCCGAGCATGCGGATTGTGCGGAGAACGATGATATGTTCGTGAACACACGCACAACGTTGACGACGCGTCTGGTGCGCTGGGTGACGTGGAATGCGAGCTATCACGTGGAACACCACGCCTATCCGACCGTGCCCTTCCACAACCTGCCAGACCTGCACCAGTTGATGAAGGCAGAACTGCGGGTGACATCGGATGGCTACGGCGCGTTTACGCGGGATTTTCTGGCGCGGCGGGCCATTCCCAGCGGACATCCCGCGGAATAGGCACGGTTAACCGGGCGTTTACCCTGCTTTGGGAATATGCGCTATGGAGACGCAACGACAAACCCCACCGGACGCCTGGATTGCCGAGATATTCGCGGCAAAGGCAGCGTCTACGGGTGGTGTCATCCGGCGCAATCGGCGCTGGGTCGAGGCGGAAATCGGGTGGGACCGGTTCGTGGCGGAAGTGCAGGCACGCGGATTTCATTTGTTGGAGACGGGTCAGCAACTGATTGTGGTCTGTCATAGGGGCCATATTCACATGCATTTTTGAACCCCCGAATTTTCTGCGAAAATTCATGATTTTTCGCAGAAAAATCGACGGCGACGGAAGGGGTGCAGATCATGCCGTAAACAACCATTGCAGCCCGCCCCCTTTGCCCTAGAACAGGCCCGAGACAGGAGCCTGCCCATGACCGCTGCCATGCAAACCGATGCCCTCGTGATCTTTACGCCCTCCGGCAAGCGGGGCCGCTTTGCACTGGGCACGCCGGTGCTGACCGCAGCACGGCAGTTGGGCGTTGATCTTGACTCGGTCTGCGGTGGTCGCGGCATCTGTTCCAAGTGCCAGATCAGCCCCGGCTTTGGGGAATTTGCCAAACATGGTGTCACCGTCCACGCCGATGCCCTGTCAGACTGGAACACCGTCGAGGAACGCTATAAATCCATTCGTGGTCTGATAGATGGCCGCCGTTTGGGTTGTCAAGCAAAGGTCATGGGCGACGTGGTCATCGACGTGCCACCCGAATCCCAAGTCAACAAACAGGTGGTGCGCAAACGCGTTGAAGCGCGCGAAATTCTCATGGACCCATCGGTCAAGCTGCACTTTGTTGAGGTGGCACAGCCCGACAT
>JANNBG010000026.1:0-4430 GCA_031385205.1 Rhodobacterales bacterium | reverse complement strand
GTTGGAAGTGCTGCATGAATTGGTGGATCAGGGTAATACGGTGGTGGTTATTGAACATAATTTGGCTGTCGTCAAAACCGCCGATTGGGTGATCGACATTGGTCCCGAAGGCGGCGATGGCGGCGGTGAGATTGTGGGGGTTGGCACGCCGGAGGCGATTGCCAGGATTGCGGGAAGTCATACAGGTAAGTATCTGAAGGATATGCTGAAACCGAAACGGATGGCGGCGGAGTAGACAAATTTCTGCGAAGAAATTTGCAAAATCCTTCGAAGGATTTTGGTACTACGCCCGCAAGCCGGTTTCCTTCAACAACCCGCGCCGCTTTGCCTCGTAATAATACCCTTTGGCATACCACGTCACGGCCTTGGTTTCCGACCCGTCCGACACCAGCCAAGCGCCGCGCAAGTATCGCCCGGCGTATTTCAGGTTGGTCTCGGCATCCAGCAGCCCATTCGGCGCCCCACGATAGCCCATGGTGCCCGCCGTCTGCGGCAATATCTGCATCAGCCCGTAATAGGGACCATTGCGTGCGGCGGCGTTATAGTCGCTTTCGCGCTGGATCACCCGGTGCAAAAGGCTTTCCGGGATGCCATGGATGCCTGCGTATTTGCGGATCAGCGCGCGCATTTCGGGTGTCTCGCCGGGGTTCAGGCCACCGCGGCTGACCGGGGCATCCTCGACCTTTGCTCGGCGCCCACAGGCGACCAGCGGCAGAGTCAGCAGCATTGACAGAACATGACGGCGGGGCAGGGGCATGGCAAACCTTTCAACTCGAATTGGGCGCGGATAGCCTGCCCGGTGCCAAACAGGAAGTGGTTGCTGGCTGATCGGCGGAAAAACCCGAACCAAGTGTAGCGTCGCATTACATTTGCCGGATTCTCGTTGACGAAGTCGCATTCGTGGCCATCTATGAGCGCGAGAGCGGCCCCACGAAGGGCCGCCGGGAGGAACCATATGGAATTGTCGGACACGCGCCAGATCAAGGCGGACGTGGCACATGTTTGGGCGGCCATCCTGAACCCGGAGGTTCTGCAAGCCTGCATTCCGGGCTGCAAAAGCATGACGGGGTCCATCGCGGAAGGGTATACGGCGGTCGTCGTGCAAAAGGTGGGGCCGGTGTCGGCGACGTTTACGGGCGTTGTGACGTTGTCCGATATCGTGGAGGGTAAATCTCTGCGCATCAGTGGCGAGGGCAAGGGCGGGCCTGCGGGCTTTGCCAAGGGTGGCGCAGATGTCGCACTGGACGCCACGGCCGAGGGCACTATGCTGACTTATAGCGTCAAGGCGAGTGTGGGGGGCAAGATCGCGCAGCTGGGCAGCCGGATCATCGATGGCTTTGCCAAAAAGCTGGCGGATGAGTTTTTCACGCGGTTTCAGGAGGCTGTTGAAGGGCCGGATGAGAACGATGTCGTGGAAGCTGAAGCTGAAGGTGAGAAAAAGAAGGGCTGGTTCCGGCGCATGATCGGGGTTTAGGCTGGATGAAGGAATAAGCCCCGAAAAAAGGGGGTGAGTGTGGTCAGGGAGGATTGCATGATGAAAATCGCGATGACGGTGAATGGCAAGTCGATGTCGGGCGAGGTGGAGGGGCGGACGCTTCTGTCGCATTTCCTGCGGGAAACGCTGGGGCTGACGGGCACGCATATCGGCTGCGACACGTCGCAATGCGGGGCGTGTTCAGTGCATCTGGACGGGGCGCTGGTCAAAAGCTGCTCGGTGCTGGCGATGGACGCAGCGGGTGGCAAGGTCACGTCGATTGAGGGCATGGCCAATGCGGATGGCAGTCTGGGCGTCATTCAGGCGGCGTTTCAGGAACATCACGGATTGCAGTGCGGCTATTGCACACCGGGGATGGTGATGGCGACAGCGTCGTTGCTGGCGGTGAACAAGACACCGTCTGAGGCGGAGGTGCGGCATCACCTGGAAGGCAATATCTGCCGCTGTACGGGATACCACAACATCGTCAAGGCGGTGATGGCGGCGTCGGGGCAGGATGTATCGGTAATGGCTGCGGAATAAGGCTTTTCGCCGCGCGCTATGGTGTGACGTGGCAGTTAATCTGGGAGGATGACCATGCCTAAAGATGGTGGAATTGGTGCCAGCACAGTGCGGCGCGAGGATATCCGGTTTCTGACCGGCAAGGGGCGGTACACGGCGGACATCAACCTGCGTGGGCAGGGTTATGCGGTGTTTCTGCGGTCTGAAGTGGCGCATGGGCGGATCAACGGGATTGATACGACGGCGGCGATGGCGGCACCCGGTGTGTTGGCCATCATGACGGGTGCAGATTTCACCGGCATGGGCGGCAATCCTGCGGGGTGGTATATTCCCAGCCGTGATGGGACGGCGATGAAAGAACCCAAGCGCCCGGTGCTGGCGCATGGCAAGGTGCGGCATGTGGGCGATGCCTATGCGATTGTGGTGGCGGAAACCTTGGAGCAGGCGCATGAGGCGGCAGCTTTGATTGAGGCGGATATCACGGAACTGCCGGCGATTGTGAACATGGCGCAGGCGGTGGCGGACAGCACAAACCGCGTGCATGACGAGATTGCGGATAACGTGTGTTTCGACTGGGGCTGGATCGAGGATAACCGGGCGGCAGTGGATGCGGCCTTTGCATCGGCCCCGCATGTGACGACGCTGGAGCTGGTGAACAACCGTCTGGTGCCGAACGCAATGGAAACGCGGGCGTCGATTGGCGACTACGATCCGGGCACGCAGGATTACAAGCTGTATACCACCAGCCAGAACCCGCACCTGTCGCGCCTGTTGATCTGCGCGTTCGTGATGGGGATTCCGGAGAACAAGCTGACGGTGATCGCACCCGATGTGGGCGGTGGCTTTGGGTCAAAGATTTACCACTATGGCGAGGAAGCGGCGGTTTTGGCGGCGTCGAAATTGCTGAACCGGCCAGTGAAATGGGTGGCAGACCGGAGTGAGGCGTTCCTGTCGGATGCGCATGGGCGTGACCATGTGACGAAAATCCAGCTTGCCACGGATATGGCGGGCAATTTTCTGGCGCTGCGCACGGAAACAATGGCGAATGTGGGGGCGTATCTGTCGAACTTTTCGACAGCAACGCCGACGTTCCTGCATGGCACGCTGATGGCGGGGCCGTACCGCACGCCGCTGGTTTATGTGAACGTCAAGGCGGTGTTTACCAACACGGTACCGGTGGACGCGTACCGTGGGGCAGGGCGGCCAGAGGCGACCTATTCAATTGAACGGGTGGTGGACAAGGCGGCGCATGAATTGGGGATCGACCCGATGGAAATCCGCCGCAAGAACTTTATCCAGCCGGATCAGTACCCGTACACGACGCCAGTGGGCCTTGTGTACGACACGGGCAACTATAACGCGACGCTGGATAAGCTGATTGATATTGGCGATCTGGCGGGGTTTGAGGGGCGTGCGGCAAAGTCGAAAGCGAACGGCAAACTGCGTGGTCTTGGGCTTTCGACATGGATCGAGGCGTGCGGGATTGCGCCGTCGAACCTTGTGGGTGTGCTTGGTGCCCGCGTGGGACTGTATGACGCGGCCACGGTCAGGGTAAACGCCACGGGGAACATTTCCGTGCTGGTGGGTGCGCATAGCCACGGGCAGGGACATGAAACCGTGTTCCCGCAGATTGTGTCGGATATGCTGGGTGTGCCTGCGTCCAGCATCGAAATCGTGCATGGTGATACCTCGAAAATCCCGTTCGGGATGGGGTCTTATGGATCCCGGTCCCTTGCCGTCTGCGGCACGGCGATGGTGAAGGCAGTGGACAAGATCATCGCCAAGGGCAAGAAGATCGCAGCACATATGCTGGAGGCTGCTGAAGGCGACATTACGTTCGCTGATGGCAAATTCAGCGTTGCGGGGACGGATAAGGCGAAAACCTTCGGCAAAATCGCGTTTTCGGCCTATGTGCCGCATAACTATCCGCTGGAGACCTTGGAGCCGGGGTTGGAGGAGACATCCTTTTATGACCCCGCCAACTTTACCTATCCGGCGGGTGCCTATGCCTGCGAGGTCGAGGTGGACCCGGATACGGGGCGCGTGACCATCGAGAAATTCACCTGCGCCGATGACTTTGGCAATGTGATGAACCCGATGATCGTGGCAGGGCAGGTGCATGGCGGGGTGGCCCAGGGGATCGGGCAGGCGCTGCTGGAAAACGTGGCCTATGATGAAAACGGGCAGCTTTTGTCGGGGTCATTCATGGATTACGCCATGCCGCGCGCGGATGATTTGCCGATGTTCACGGTGGACCATTCCTGCAACACGCCCTGCACGCATAACCCGTTGGGCGTGAAAGGCTGTGGCGAGGCGGGGGCGATTGGCACGCCGCCTGCGGTGGTCAATGCGGTGGTGAATGCGCTGCAACGTGGCGGACACAAGACTGTCACACATATCGACATGCCCGTGACGCCGAGCCGCGTCTGGGCCG
>JANNBG010000025.1:0-5156 GCA_031385205.1 Rhodobacterales bacterium | reverse complement strand
AATCGCAGATACAGAGAATATTCTTTAAAAATCAAGACCGGATCAGTGGTGGAAATCGCTGAAGTTCTTCGTCAACTCATCCGCAGCCTCGACCGGATCATCGCGTGGCGGGGCAAGCCCAGCACAATTCGGGTCGACAATGGCCCCGAATACATCAGTGGCAAGCTGATGGACTGGGCCGAGAAACAAGGGGTGAAGGTCCTCCACATCCAGCCCGGCCAACCCCAGCAGGACGCCTATATCGAGCGTTAGAACCGCACGGTTCGGCATGAGTGGTTGGACCAATACATCATCGAAACCATCGAGAAGGCCGAAGATCACGCCACGCAATGGCTCTGGACTTACAATAACGACCGCCCGACCATGGGCATCGACGGCATCACACCCGCCCAGAAACTGAAAATGGCCGCGTGAGTTCGACGGATGCACCCCGCTAAAAATGCGGGGATTACCAGACAACTGCCCCATGCCGATGTAGGCGTGGAACAGCTCTGGTGCCTTGACCGCAACCTGAATGCCCAGACAGCTGCCCCAGGAATGGCCAAGCAGATAGATCTTGTCCTGCCCAAACCCGTCGCGCAGATAGTTGGTGACGGCGATCGTGTCCGCAATCAGTTGGTCCACCGTCATGCTTTCCGCTGGAATGTCTGAGGCAAACGACATGTCCGCGCAGCGCTGTTCCCACCAGACCGCCTTAAATTCCTGCTCAAGACCCGTCGGATGGGTGGTATAGAGAATGAACGTCGGCATACCCGGACCGCCATGCAGGACCAAAAGCACGACCAGTGGCGCAGGTTGGCCGGGGCTCCAGACGACCAGAAGCCCGGCCAGACTTAGCAAGCTCATGAGGATCACGACGCCGAGGACGGTCATGGCGCGCGCCACGCGGGGCAGGCGGTAAGAGCTGTGTGAAGTATCATGGCTATTATGCGCCAACTTTGGTGAATCCTTGTTCTGGCTGATGCCGGGCTCAGAACTCCAACCGGCTTCTGACCACCGTTCCATCCAAGGTCGCCCCCGGCGTGGGCATCGTATCGGGGGCCGCACTCTGGCCGGGCCGGGCAAGCCATCGGACATGTCGGCAAGCGTGATCCGGACCGGCCCGACTGCGGCCAGTGTCAGGTCAAGCACAAAGCCATCGGCGGCAAGGCCGGAGGCGTAAAAGATCAGCTCGCCGGTCGTCGCCGGGGCGAAATCGGCCAGATCAAGCACCAGTCCACCAATCGCCGCCGCGGTGATCGCGGCCCCGACCTCGACCTGCACTTCTATGATGGGTGCGCGGCGGGGCGAGGTGACCATCAGGCGCAGGTGCCTGCCATCTGCGATGGCGGCATCGTCGATCAACCGGGCATGCGGCGACGCAAGATCATATAGCGGTGCGGATATTGCATAAGTCGGCCGACTGCCGTCACCGCCACAGCAAGCGCCGATAGACCCGCCACCTGCCAAGCCGTCGCATAGCCACCGATCAGGAACACCTGCAGGTTCAGATTGACCGCGCGAAGCCCCGCCCAGATGGCCGTGCTGACTGCCGTCGACACAATGGGTGCGACCGCCAAGCCAACGGCACCGCCAAGGACCGGCATCAATCGAAGCCGCCCTTGCACCATCGCAATGACCGTCAAAAACCCAGCCAAACCCAACGCGATCAGCGCCAGTGGCAACGGCCAGCCAGCGGGATGGACCACAGTCCCAAACGGGGCCAAGGGAACGAACACCGCATCACCCGTGGCCTGAATGCCCTGCGGCCCCACCCGGTCATAGGCCCGCGCCATGCCCAAGGCACTGTCACCAAAGCTTTGCAGACTGCGCGGGTCGAGGTGGCCCACATCGTCAAGCTCCGGATGATAGTTCTGCGTCTGCCCGTGCAGCACGAAACCCACACCCGCTGCGCCAACGTCCACATAGTCCCGCAAGTCGCAAGCGTTGCGCATATCGGGAATGGCGTTGAAAAACGCGGTGATGACCGCGTTGCCAAATCCGTGCGGCATGGATGTTGCCAGAGCCCCGACCAAGGCTGCGTTGTTCTTGCTCGTGACATAAAGCGTGCCGGGCCCGTCGGTGCCCATCGACTCGTAGTTCACCGCCAGCGCCACTTCCCGCATCCATGCATGCTGTGTGGCAAAGGCATGCGCGCCGTGATCGCCCATCTCTTCGGCATCCGAAAATACGAGGATGATGTCGTGGTCGAGAGGCGGCCCCGCACGCAGGACACGCGCGGTTTCCAGCACCGCCGCCACACAGGCCGCACAATCGCCTGCCGCCGGGCCGGCACATCAATCCCCGAAGCCGCCGCACACCGCCACCTAAACGCCCATCCGAAGACCGCACCAGATGCGCGGGCTGGACCGTTTGGGCCAGCCCCTTGGTCTGCCTTTATTGTTCAGTCCCGGCAATTGATGGCGTGGATTGAGGATGAATCTTTCGGGCTCGGAAGTCCAGCATTTGCAGATGAACTCGTAAGGCGTGAGGCCCTTGAGGGTCTTGTGGCGGCGTGCGAAGTTGTAGGCGCGGATGAAGTCGGCGAGGTGCCGTTCGAGCTGGCTGTGGTCGTCATAGTGATAGCGCTTGACGGTTGCGTCCTTGATCGTGCGGTTCATGCGCTCGACCTGACCATTCGTCCAGGGCTGCTTCGGTTTGGTCGTGCGGTGCGCGATGCCGCGCGTGGCGCAGGCATATTCGAAGGCGTGCGCCCAGAAAGGTTCGCCCTTGGCCAGGGCTTCGGCAATGAGCGCAGCTGCCGATCCGCCTGCGCCGGGCGTGGTGAAATGGGCGCCAATATCTGTGAGCACGATGTTGATCTTGTCAGGTACGGCTTGGGCAAGGTGGCGCAGAAAATCACTGGCGGTCTTGCGCAGGGCTTTGCGATGCAGCGCGACGAAGGCGAATTTGCTCGTGCGATCAATGGCCACGAAGAGAGAGAGCCTGCCTTCCGCCGTCTGCACCGCGGCGCTCGCTATTGTCCGCGGACCAATGGCGGACAACGGCTCGCTCGATATGGAAGAAGCCGATGGGGTAGGCTGCATCGCTCAACGGACGGCCTCTGTCGTGGTGGCGCTCCCATCCAGAATCTGGCCCATAGCGCTTCCCTCCACTCGTTGGACAAGATTGCACCATCAAAGTCCGGGATCAAAGATTTAGGCCTGACCCATGCGGTTCCACGCATCCAGACCTGCCACTTTATAGGCCTCGGCCAGGGTGGGATAGTTGAAGGTGTTTTCCACAAAGAAATCGACCGTTCCCTTCAGGTTGATGACCGCCTGACCGATGTGGATCAGCTCTGTCGCCCCTTCGCCCACAATATGCGCACCCAGCAAGCGGCGGGTTTCGATGCTGAAAATCAGCTTCAGAAAGCCTGCGTTCACCCCCATGATGTGCCCGCGTGACGTTTCGCGGAACCGCGCAATGCCGCATTCATAGGCCGCACCGGATTTGCGTACCTCTTCCTCTGACATCCCCACGGTGGAGATTTCGGGCACCGCATAAATGCCATAGGGAAAGGTTTCGGGGGGTGGTGGCAGGATCATCCCGAAGGCATGGCAGGCGGCAACCCGGCCTTGTTCCATCGACGTCGACGCAAGGCTGGGAAAGCCGATCACATCGCCCGCGGCATAGATATGCGGCTGCGAGGTCTGAAAGGTGTGCGGATCAACCGCCAGCCGCCCGCGTGCGTCAACGGCAATGCCTAAGGCATCCAGGTTCAGGCTGGCCACGTTGCCGGTGCGCCCGGCGGCATAGAGCAAGGTATCAGATTTCACCTTGCGCCCGTCACCCAGCGTGACCTCAACCCCGGTTGGCGTGACGATGATGTCTTTCACAGGCGCACCAAGGCGGATTGTCATGCCACGATCCCGCATCTGATGAATGAAGTCATCGACGATTTCACGATCGACAAAATCGAGGATCGTATCGCGGGTTTCGATCAGGGTGACGGGCACATCCAGCGCGGAAAAGATGGTGGCATATTCGACACCGATCACACCGCCGCCAATAACGGTCAGGGTGCGCGGCAGGGTTTTCAGATCAAGAAATTCATCGCTGTCAAACACACGGGTGCGGTCAAAGGGCACGTTGTCGGGCCGATGCGGGCGGGTGCCGACGGAAATGAGGGCGTTTTTGAACGCCACTTGGCTGACCTCGCCTGCTTCGGTGGTCAGCTCCACCGTATGGGCATCGATAAAGCGGGCGGTGGCAAACAGGCTGCGCACGGTATTGCGCATGAATTGGTGTTGCAGCACCTCGACCTCGTGATCCAGCGTCTTGTGCAGGCGTTCGACCAGATCGCTGGCGGCGATATCCTTTTTGACGCGGTAGCCGCGCCCGTAAAAGCCACGTTCGCGCCAGCCTGACAGGTTCAGCACGGTTTCACGCAGGGTTTTGGATGGGATCGTCCCGGTATGCACGGACACGCCGCCCAGACGACGGCCCTTGTCGACAACCAGCACAGTTTTGCCGAGTTTGGCAGATTGCACGGCGGCGCGGCGTCCGGCAGGGCCAGAGCCGATGACGAGCATATCTACCTGGTCCATGGGTGATCCTGTGCGGGGTTATCTGATGGTAAAGGGGGCGATGGCCTGCACTTGATACGTGTCATCCAGCATCAGGCGCAATTCATATTCGCCGGGGGTTAGCGGCGCGGACAGGATATCAGGCGGCAGGGTCATGCTGCCGGATTGGCGCGCGCCGGTATAGGCAAAGCCGAGGTAGTTATACACGGACGGGTCGCCTGCCGCATAAATGCCGATCCAATCGAGGCGATAGCCGGGCGCACCGGTGAAGGTCAGGGTGATATCGGGCCCGGTGGCGATGGGGTGCGTGGTCAGCGTGGCATGACCATCGGGGGGTGTGATGGAAAACCGGGTACGGGCGGCCTGTGTGCCATCAGGGTTCAGCAACAGGGCATCATAGGGGCCATCGGGCAGTCCGATGGTGGACAAGCGGATGGTGGGGCGGTCATTCAAGGCAACATCTGCAATGCCGGTGATAGCGGTGGTCGCATCACCACCGGGGGGGACGATTATTGCGGTCCATGTAGCGCCGGGCATATAGGCGCGGATCAGGAAACTATCGCCACTGCGCACATGGGTAGGTTCCACGGCGATCATGGCAGGGGCGGGGATGGGCGTGACAGACAAGGTGGAGATGACGCCGCGATG
>JANNBG010000004.1:0-1590 GCA_031385205.1 Rhodobacterales bacterium | reverse complement strand
TGGCCGGCAAGGGCAAGCACATGCGCATGGAGTTGTTTACCGGCCGGGCCGGGCCGGGTGCGCGCCTGGCACTGGATGGCGGGCTGGCAGCCGCAAAGCCGGTCGGAATGGCTGAAATCGCGCCCGATGCCGGTGGGGGTGATGGCCGTGATGGATTACCTTTCGCCTGTGCGGTGCAATTGGGCGGGTGGTAATGCGTCGGCGTATCGGGCGGCCTTGATGCAGGTGAACGGGTTTGACGAAACCATGCGCTATGGTGGTGAGGATAAGGAGCTGGGCGTCAGGTTGCGCAATGCGGGCATTCGCGGGCGGCACCTGCGGTATACGGCACCACTGTATCACCTTGATCATGGCCGGGGCTATGTGGACCCTGCAGTCCAGCGCACCAACCGGGCGATGATTGTGGCGGCGCGGCGGAATGGCACGGTGTGGACACCGGACGGCATCATCAAATCGGCGTAGCCTGTTCAGGCAACGGCGCGCACAAAGCACATGACCTGATCGACCTCGGCCACCTTGCGCAGGCCGCTGTCGGTGATGCGCGCCACCATGGTTGCCAGATCAGCCATTCCGGCGGGGTAGACATGCGGATGGGTTTCAAGGACCAGCACGGAAATACGGGGCATAAGGTCGCCCTCGGCTGCGAAGAGGGCGGTTTCGGTGCCCTCGATATCGCAGACGAGCGCGAAGGGACCGGGCGGCAGGCGGTCTGTCAGGCTGCGTAAGGTGATGGCAGGCACCGCTATGCCGCTGCCGCCTGCGGAGACTTTGCCGACATGGGCGTTATGGCCGCCCTGAAAGGTGACGGTGGGCTGGCCGGAATAATCAACCGCCGCAGCGACGATGACACTGCGGCCCGGCGCGGCCCCGATGGCGGCATTTTGGGCGCAGACAGTGGCGAGGGTTGCGTCTGCCTCGACCACGATATGCATGGCACCCGGGCCGATGGCTTGGCGGATGACGGCGGACACCACGCCAAAACAACCGCCCAGTTCAACGACGTTTTGCCCGTGTTGCACCCATTGGCGCACCATCTGCGCCTCAGGCTCCTCATACGGGCCACCTTTGGACAGGTAATAGCGGATTTCGGTATCGGCATGGGCAGGGATATGGATGCGAATGCCATGCGGGGCGAAATGTTCGGTGTCGTGGCCGCGCAGGCGGCGCCACCAGAGATAGAGCTTGCGTCGCAGGCGTTTCATGACGGCTCCTTTGGGCGCGGCTGTGCCTGCATGGACCCTGCAACGACGCCGCGCAGGAAGGCAAGCCGCGCCTGCGCCTCGCCCGCGCGCCACAGCAGAACGGGATTGGTCAGTTTGCGCAAGGCGGTGGCGACCGACCGGGTGCGGGCAAAGGGAATGCCGTGTTTGCGCAGGGCATAGACGCGCGCCTGCCCCAGATGCCGCGCCTTGAAGGATGACACATCGGTGCCAGCGCCGGATGACGCGCCGCGCGCGTGGCGCACAATGGCAGCAGGGATGACCATGAGTGGGCCGCAAGACTGGCTTAATTGCAGGGAAATGTCGTCATCCTCGTAATAGAGGAAGATGTTTTCATCGAACCCGCCGACCTTTTCAAATGCGGCGCGGC
>JANNBG010000789.1:0-9275 GCA_031385205.1 Rhodobacterales bacterium | reverse complement strand
TGGTGACCAAGGTGCGGCCCAGCATCTGGCGGGCAAATTCGGCCGCCTCACCCACGGACCGGGCCAGACGGACGCCACCCTTTTCGCCGGCCTCCGGTTCCTTGAAGCTGCCTTTGCCGCGCCCGCCTGCGTGGATTTGCGCTTTGACCACCCAGATCGGGCCGTCAATTTCGCCTGCGGCGGTCTTTGCATCTTCGGCGCGGGTGACAACGCGGCCATCGGACACGGGCAGGCCATAGCTGCGCAAAAGGGCCTTGGCCTGGTATTCGTGGATGTTCATGCTGCGCCCCGTGGCTGATCCGTTTGGGACGTGATGGCACAGGAAAAGAGCGTTGCAAAACGCCAAGTGCAGGAAAAGGTTGAATGCACGGGATAAAGCGACATTTGTGATCACACGGTGAAATCGTGTGATCACAAATTAAGAAACCGTTACCGCAAACGGGTTTGCGCGGTGCGGGGGCTAGTTGAGATAGACGGTGAAGAGCAGCGCGTCGCCGGTCATCAACTGTTCAAACGCTGTCCAGCTTTGCCCTGATACGGTGCGGCCTTGTGCGATGTAGGGCACGGCGCTGTAGCCCTGAATCCAGCCGATCAGGTCAATCGGGGCGGGGTCGGTGAACATCTGGCCAAGGTTAACGCCATGGTTGGCATCGGAACGCCAATAGGGGATGAGGAGGTCACCCTTCAGCAGGCTTTCGGCATCATCGAGCACGGCGAGCCATGTGTTGCCGGTACCGGGCGGGAGGGGGATGCCAAGGGCGGATTGCTGGTCCTCATTGGGGATCCATTCCATGGTGTTGTCTGTTTCAGCGTTCACGAGGGGCCAGAAGCGACGGTTTTCGGCGACCATGGCGAGGAAATGGGTGTGGGCTGCGGTGAGGCGGTCTTTGTTGGGGGGCTGGTTGAGGGCACCCGTGACGACAGAGGCGATATCGGCAAAGTCACCAAAGCTGTCGTTGAAGTCAAATTCGTCTTCGGTAGAGGTGTGGTTCATCAGGCCGAGGGCCTTGCGGGTGTCAACCATGCGGGTGGTGGCGGCGGTGGGGTCATAGGCGATGACGGTATCGCTGATGCCTTGCAGAAGATGCGTATAGGCCAGCAGCCAGACGGCATCGGCGGCATCAAAGCGCACAACGGGCAGGGGGGTGGCGGGATCGCGCTGGTCCCATTGCCAGCCGAGCAGGATAGGGCCAAGGACGGCGGCGGCGTCTTCGCCCGTATCCAGTGTTGCGTTGGCGTTGATGTCGAACCAGACATCGGCGAAAGCAATCTCGACCCCGAAATCGGCACCGGCGGGGATTTTCAGCAAGGGTTCGCGGGCGGCGTCCATGCGGGTGGACATGTCAGTGAAGATGGTGGTGACAAGGGCGGGGTCAAAGGGGGCAGGGTTGGGGTTTTCAGGGATGGGCAGGCGCATGATGGGCAGCATCATCATGCTGTCGGACACGCCCATTTGCCAGCGGGCCTGCAAGGCGGATTCGATGCCACCAAGGAAACGGAGCGCCCCCAGGGCAAAGAGGTCTTCGGGGGTGGTGGCGGATGCAAGGCGTTGGGTGGTGGCGGTGATGCCGTTGCTGTGCAGTTCCTGGCTAAGGGTTTCGGCCTGGGCGGGGGTGGCGAGGCAAAGAAGAAGGGCGAGAACACGCATGGGGGAATCCTTTGGGTGAATGCCGTCAGGGTAATGGATTTGGGCGAAAAAGATAGCGGGCAGCGGGTGGGGGGGCGCTGCCCGCGAACGGCGGTCAGGTGAACAGGAAGTCTGCCGCCGTTATATCGCTGCGATCGGTGTTTTCGATGAGGATGGTCGTGGTGCCAAACACCACGCGCACATCATCGCCGATCTGGCGGATCGTCAGGTTTGCAAAGCGTGTGGCCCCGCTTTCAATTTCGATGCGGTCACTGCCATCTTGAAAGTCGAGGATGGTATCGCTGCCGCCGCCTGCGTTGAACACGAACTTGTCGGCACTCAATCCGCCACGCAGGATGTCATTGCCAGCACCACCATCCAGACTGTCGGATCCGGCCCCTCCTGACAGGCTGTCGGCGCTGGACGCACCCACCAGCGTATCGGCCCCATCGGCCCCGATCAGCGTATCAAGGCCAAGGCCACCCAACAGGCGGTCTTTGCCTGCACCACCGTTCAGGATGTCATTCCCAGCCAACCCGTTGATGACGGTGTTGGTGGCCCCACCTGTCAGGCGGTCAGCTGCCGCCGTGCCGTTGAGCGTGGGGGATGTGGAGACGACGGACAGCTGGAAGGCGCCCTTGTCAAAGAAGCCTTGGCCCTGCACATCGAGGAAGAGATTGCCGTCAGTGGTGGCGGTAAAGCTGAGAAGGCCCGTCGGGCCAGAGATTGTGCTGATCTGGTTGCCGTTGGCATCGCGCAGATACAGGCGCACGTTGTCCACGCCGTCCACCGTGCCTGTGCCATTCAACTGGAACTGATAGGTGACACCCTGTTCAGCCCGGAATTTGACCCAATCACTGTCGCCTTCGACATCCAGACGGCCGGACATGCGGGTGCCGTCCTGCAGGGTGAGGTTGGTGGCGGTGGTGTTGAGGGTGTTATCAAGGCCGAGGTTGCGCAGGATGTATGCGCCAATGTCGTTGAATCCATTATCGCTGACCTCGATGAAGTAGATTCCAGAGGCAGAAGCGGTGTAACCCAGCGTGTTAACGGAGGTGGACCCGTTTGATCCGTTGCCGTTAGGGACAATATTGCCGCTTGAATCACGGAGGAAAAGATCGCCGTCAGGAAGCCCAGATACGCCGCGCGCGGCGACCTGAAAGCCATAGCTGAGGCCTGCAGTCAGGTTGACCTTGAACCAGTCGCTGTCTTGGGTCACGTCAATGGAGGAGTTTGTTGCAGTATTGCGGGCAAGGGTGCGGGCGGTGCTTGAGTTGTTGACGATGTTGTCGGTAGCGATCCAGTTGAGGTTATAGGTGCCGGTGTCGTTGAAGCCATTATCGCTGACCTCGATGAAATAGGTGTCGGAGTTCTGGATCAGCAGGCTGAGATAGTTGACGGTGGTGGAGCCGTTCGATCCGTTGCCACCGGAGATGATGTTTCCGCTGGAGTCCCGGATGAAAAGGTCCGCATCCTCAAGGAAGTCTGCACCACCACCGGCAGAGGCAACGAATGCATAAGACAGGCCTTCAGTCAGGGTGACCTTGACCCAGTCACTGTCCTGCGTGACGTCGATCCTGGAGGCGATGGTCTGGCCGACGCCAAGAACCCGCGTCGTCGTGGTATTGTTAACGATGTTGTCGGTGGCGACCCAGGACAAGCGGTAGCCGCCGGTATCGCCAAAGACATTGTCGCTGATACCGATGAAGTATTGGCCGGAGGTGAAGGTGGAGAAGGAAAAGCTGTTGGTTCCAGAGCTGCTATTGGAGCCGTTGACCAAGACATTGCTGCCTGTACTGTCGTAAAGGAACATGTCAGGGTCTGGCATGCCAATGCCGGGTCCGCCAAAACCGGCGACGGTAAAGCCGTAGGTGAGCCCAGTGGTCAGGTTGACCTTGAACCAGTCAGCATCCGTTGAATTGTCGATGGTGCTAGTGAAAACTTCGCCGATGCTAAGGGTTTCGCCAGTGGTGATATTGCCTGCAATGCTGCTCATCTCGGATCCCTAGACTGAATGGTTTAGAATGATTGGCGGAGCGTTGCGGGAAAGCTTCTGGAAGGTGAAGTAAGGTATTCCATACCAGGGATCGGACGATCTGTGCGCGTCAAAGCAGGGTGCTTCGCCTGATCGACGCGTAATTGGCGATGCGTGGTATTATTTTATGAAAACAGGAGGTTAAATGAGTTTTTGTGATCTACATAGACCGCCATGAACCAAAGTTCATGACGGCGCATCTTGTGTTTCTTTGCGTTGTCAGCGTGAACCTTGGTTCACGCGCCCAAAGCCGGGTCAATCGCCTTGCAGGCAGCGACGAGACCGCGCACGGCCTCGACAGATTTGTCGAACATGGCCTGTTCGTCGCGTGTCATCTTGATATCCACAATGCGTTCGGCACCGCCAGCGCCGATCACGACGGGCACGCCGACATACATGCCGTCGAGGCCGAAGGCGCCCTTCACATAGGCTGCCATGGGCAGGACGCGTTTCTGGTCCTTGAGGTATGCCTCGGCCATTTCGATGGCGGCGGTTGCGGGGGCATAAAAGGCGGAACCGGTTTTCAGAAGGCCGACGATTTCGGCGCCGCCATCACGGGTGCGCTGCACAATGGCATCAAGTTTGTCCTGTGTGGTCCAGCCCATGGCGACGAGGTCAGGCAAGGGGATGCCAGCGACAGTGGAATAGCGGGTGAGCGGGACCATGGTGTCGCCATGGCCACCCAAGACAAAGGCAGAGACATCGCGCATGGACACGCCGAATTCGACTGACAGGAAATGACGAAAACGGGCAGAATCCAGCACACCCGCCATACCGACAACCTTGTTATGCGGCAGGCCGGAATATTCACGCAGCGCCCAGACCATGGCATCCAGCGGGTTGGTGATGCAGATGACAAAGGCGGTGGGGCAGTGTTTCTTGATGCCTTCGCCGACGGATTTCATGACCTTGAGGTTGATGGCGAGCAGATCATCACGGGTCATGCCGGGTTTGCGAGGCACGCCAGCGGTGACGATGCAGACATCGGCGCGACGGAGGAAGGCATAGTCATTGGTGCCGGTCATTTCGGCATCAAAGCCAGCGGAAGGCCCGGCCTGCGCGATATCGAGCGCCTTGCCTTGCGGGGTGCCTTCGGCAATGTCGAACACGGTAATATCACCGAGTTCCTTCATGGCGGCGAGGTGGGCAAGGGTGCCGCCGATTTGCCCCGCGCCGATCAGCGCGATCTTCGGTCTCGACATGTGCAGTCTCCGGGTGCGTTGCGTTGCCCACTTCGGTAAGCGCAAGTGGTGCGGTGTGCAAGAGTGCTGCGGTGCGGCGATGGTAGAGGGAGCGGCTCATCCGCCCTTGCGGGCGACTTCGCGATGGTATGGGTGGTGATTGAGGTTTTGGGGATGCATATGGACGGCACAGTGTTCTGGATTGCGGCGGTTGTGGCGGCGATGTTGGTGGGGATGGGCAAGGGCGGCATGCCAGTGGTGGGCATGCTGGGGGTGCCTGTCCTGTCACTTGTCATATCGCCAGTAACAGCGGCGGGGTTGTTGCTGCCGGTTTACGTCGTGTCAGACATGTTTGGGCTGTATGCGTATCGGCAGGCGTTTGACCGCCGTGTGGTGGGCATTATGGCGGTGGGGGCGACGGTGGGCATTGGCATCGGCTGGGCAACAGCGGCGATCGTGCCGGAGCGGGTGGTGACGGGCTTGGTGGGGCTGATTGGGGCGGTGTTTGCGCTGAACCTGCTGATGCGGCGGGGGCAGCCTGCGTCTGCGCGCGCGGCGGCGGTCGGGCCGGGGTTGTTTTGGGGCATGCTGACAGGGTTCACAAGTTTTGTGAGCCACGCGGGCGCACCGCCATTTCAGGTTTATGTGCGGCCGTTGCGGTTGCAAAAGGCGGTGTTCGCAGGGACATCGACAGTCCTGTTCGCCTATGTGAACGCCGTCAAGCTGATCCCGTATGTCGCACTCGGGCAGATCAACGTGGCGAGTTTGAAGACGGCGGCGGTGTTGGCCGTGCCTGCGGCGATTGCGGTGTTTGCCGGGGTGCGGTTGGTGAAAGTGCTGCCGGAGGCGTTGTTCTTTCGACTGGTCACATGGGCGCTGCTGGCGGTGTCACTGAAATTGATGTGGGACTCGGTGCATTAAGCAGGGTCGCCCTTTGCCGGCAACTCATCCGCCATTGCCTCATAGCCCTGACCGCTGGCGACAAGGCACATGATGCCATCGGCAGAGGATACGGTGATCGTCCAGGTGCCGGTCTCGTCGGAGGCAAACACCTCCATCACGGAGCTGTTGTCGGCGATGCCCATGCCTTGGCGCGTTTCGCCGTATTTGGTGGCCAGAAGGTCCATGACCTGATCGCGCTTGGCGCATTGGGGGCCCTGGGCCTGTGCTGACAAAGGGATGGCGAGCAGCAGGCAAGCGATAAGGTGGGCTGGAATCTGTTTCATGATGGGCCTTTCCAGAGGAACTGGTGATGAAGCAAGGCTGCGACCAAAGGTGGAAAAATACGGTTAATGCGGCGCACGGATTGCGATGCACAGCGTTTGGCGGCAGGGTGTGGGAAACCGGGGGTGGGTATGGGCATTCTGATCGCGGGCCTCGTATTGTGGTGGGTGGCACATCTGTTCAAACGGGTGGCGCCGGGGCGGCGTGCTGCGATGGGGACGGCGGGGCCGGGTGTGGTGGCCGTAGCGGTGCTGGCGTCGGTCGGGCTGATGGTTTTGGGGTATCGGGCGGCAGAATATGTGCCACTGTGGCGATTGCCGCCGTTTGTGGTGCATATCAATAACCTGCTGATGTTCTTTGCATTTTATCTGTATGCGGTCAGCGGGATGAAGACGTGGCTGGCGACAAAGCTGCGCCACCCGCAGCTGACGGCAGTGATGATCTGGGCGGTGGCGCATCTGTTAGTGAACGGCGATGTGGCGAGTGTGGTGCTGTTTGGTGGGATTCTGATCTGGGCTGCAGTCAGTGTGATGGTGATTAACCGGGCCGTGCCGGAGTGGGTGCCACCACAAAAGGCGCCCGCCTCACGGGAAGTGATGGCGATTGTGGGGACGATTGTGGTGGTGGGCGTGGTGATGGGGATACATAACTGGCTGGGCGTGCAGCCGTGGGGATAAGCGATGAAATTATATCGTTTTTTATCGGATGACGACACATCAGCGTTTTGCCACAAGATCACGGCGGCGTTGAACAAGGGCTGGGCGCTGCATGGCGGGCCGACCTATGGGTATGACGCGAGCCGGGGTGTGATGCGCTGCGGGCAGGCAGTGGTGAAGGACGCGATGGGCGACTATACGCCCGACACAAAGCTGGGAGAGCATTGATGCGGTGGATTTTGTGTCTTTTGGCCTTGGCGGGGCCAGTGCAGGCGGAGGAGGAGCTGACGGCCGAGCAGGCCTATGCGCGGAACATATTCCTGTCGATCATGTATCACGAGATGGGTCATGCGCTGATCGACATCATGCAACTGCCAGTTCTGGGGCTGGAGGAAGACGCGGCGGATGTGATGTCTGTGGTGCTGATGCAGCAGTTCTGGGAAGCGGGACCGGCAGAAGATATCGCGCGGTCGGCGGCAGAATTCTGGTCGGCGAACGTGGAGTATTGGCAGGCGGAAGGCGTGGAGGAAACCTATTGGGACGTCCATTCACCGGATGCGCGGCGGGTTTCAACCTATGTGTGCCTGTTCTATGGCGCGGACCCGGACAACCGCGTGGATTTTGCCGCCGATCTGGGCCTGCCGGATGACCGGGCAGCAACCTGCCCGGATGAATTCACGCTGGCGAATGACAGTTGGGGGGTCTACCTTTCGGAAATCGAGGATGCGGGGGCGGGGCAGACCATTGTGTTTGAGGGCGATGCTGCGGTGGATGGCTACAGTGCGTTGGTGCAGTCTGAGGTGGATTGGATGAACGAACGGATGTCTTTGCCGGGGACATTGACGATCAAGATCGAATCGTGCGGGGAGTCGAACGCGTTTTACGATCCGGAAACCAAATCTATCACAATGTGCACGGAACTGATCGACGATATCGAACGATTGGCGAATACGGGGGCATTGTGATCACACGGTGAAAATCTGTGATCACGATTGAAAAAGAATGAAGATGGCAGCGCAAACATGCTGCATGTGCGGCATTGAAACGCGTGACACTGGGGCAGAAACCGCTAGATATGCGGCAAGCAAAGACCGCAAACAGCGGCAAGCGACAAGGGAAAGACCATGGCAGAAGCAAAGCGCGTAGACCGCCCGCTGTCGCCGCACCTGCAAATCTATCGCCCACAACTGACGGCGATCACGTCGATCCTGACGCGGATTACGGGGAATGCGCTGATTGTGGGGGTGATGCTGGCCGTGTGGTGGCTGCTGGCGGCCTCCATTTCGGATCGGTATTTCGCTGTGGCAAATGCGGTGGCGACATCGTGGTTTGGCGATCTGGTGTTTCTGGGGTCAGCCTGGGCGGTATGGTACCATCTGCTGGCAGGGTTGCGGCATCTGGTGTGGGATGCAGGGATAGGCTTGGATATTCCGACGGCTGAGAAACTGGGCTGGGGGTGCATCGGCGGGTCGGTTGTGCTGACCATTCTGACGGTGGTGGTCACATGATGCGCTATCTGACGGACCGCAAACGGGCGGCGGGCAAGGGGTCTGCGCATACGGGCACGGAACATCACTGGGCGATGACAGTATCGGCGGTGGGGTTGACGGTGCTGGTGCCGCTGTGGGTGTATATCTTTGGCACGGCGCTGGGCCAGCCGCGTGATGTGGTTGTGGCGACGTTTGCGCGGCCATTTCCGGCGATTGTGACGGGGTTGATCCTGATCGTGGGGATGCGGCATTTCGCGATGGGAGCAACGACGATGATCGAGGACTACTCGCGCGGGGCTACGCGGAAGGGACTGGTCATCGGGGTGAATTTGTTATCCGCGCTGATTGCGGCGGTGGGGTTGTATGCCCTGTTGCGCATCGCGCTGCAGGGGTTTTGAATGTCGGCTTATCCGTATGAAGTGCATGACTATGACGTGGTGGTTGTGGGGGCCGGGGGTGCGGGCCTGCGTGCCACGCTGGGGATGGCGGAACAGGGGCTGCGCACGGCCTGCGTGACGAAGGTGTTTCCAACGCGGTCGCACACTGTTGCCGCCCAAGGTGGGATTGCGGCAAGCCTTGGGAACATGGGGCCGGATTCGTGGCAGTGGCACATGTATGACACGGTGAAGGGCAGTGACTGGCTGGGCGATACGGATGCGATGGAATATCTGGCGCGTGAGGCGCCGAAAGCAGTGTACGAGCTGGAGCATTACGGTGTGCCATTTTCGCGCACCGAGGATGGGCGCATCTATCAGCGGCCCTTTGGTGGGCATACGACGGAATATGGTGAAGGCCCGCCGGTGCAGCGCACCTGTGCGGCGGCAGACCGCACGGGGCATGCGATTTTGCACACGCTGTATGGGCAAAGCCTGAAGAATAATGCGGAATTCTATATCGAGTATTTCGCCATTGACCTTGTAATCACAGATGGCCGCTGCACCGGTGTGGTGGCGTGGAAGCTGGACGACGGCACGATGCATGTGTTCAACGCCAAGATGGTGGTGCTGGCCACGGGCGGCTATGGGCGGGCGTATTTCAGTGCGACCTCGGCGCATACCTGCA
>JANNBG010000753.1:0-4936 GCA_031385205.1 Rhodobacterales bacterium | reverse complement strand
CCAGATCGGCGGTGCCCTTTTTGGCGCTGTATTCGGCCCAGGATGCGGCACGGGGTACGGTAAAGCAGGCGGCACTGGGCACGACGGCCTTCATAGTGCGGCGGGGCAGGAATTCGACGGTGATGGAGGCTGCCGCACCGCTGCCAACGGTCTGGATGTCAAGACCGGCCTCGGCGCGGAAGCGCGACACGAGGCGGTCGAGGTCTTGATAGGCGGATTGGGGGACATCACCGGCGAGGGTCACAGTGATCGGGCCTTCAAAGCGGGAAAAGCGCGGGATGACGCGGCCACTTTCCATGGTGAAGACCAGATCGAGGTAATCCTGGGCAATCTCGGCATTGCTGCGCTGGGGTGCGGTGGCCTGCCCGCCCATGATGGCTGCGGGCAAGGGGGCAGAGGCGGTGGAGAGGTCCGCCGTGGCACGGCCCATGGTGACATCGGCCTGCGGGGCAGGGGTGCAGCTGGCCAGAAAAAACAGGGCAATCAAGGAACTGTGACGCATCTTATGCAGCCCTGTTGTAACGGATGAAGGGGGATTTGGTGCCGACCTGATCGTAAAGCATGCGGCCGTGGTAGTTGAATTCCTGGGTCAGCCAGTAGACGCCGGGCGTGCCTGCGGCATCGGCGGCAGCATAGACCGCCTCGATCAGGGCGCGTGCGACGCCGTGGCCACGCGATTCCGGGGAGGTATAGAGGTCTTGCAGATAGCAGACCTCTTCGACCTTCCAGCAGGTGCGGTGCAGGATGTAATGGGTCAGGCCGACGGGCTTGCCATCGACCAAGGCCAGCAGACCATGCGGTTCTTCGCGCTTGTCTGACAGCAGGCGTGCAAAGGTGCTGACATAAACTGCTTCGGGCAGCTTTGTCTGATAGTAATCAAGGTACCCGGTCCAGAGCGTACGCCAGACGTCTTCGTCTGCCGCACCCAAGGGGCGGATCATCAGGTCTTTAGGGGACATTTGGCAGCGTCCGGATATGGTCTTCGTCGCAGATGACTAGACTGGGCGCGAGTGTCTGTATGTGGACGGCTTTGTGTCAATCACAGGGAATCTTGGTGATTGTCCACAATCTACCCATGGCGGTGCGAACATGGCTTTGCGCCACATCTGCCCCGAAAATATCACGAAATGCTACAGTATATTACATAAAAATATCCCTTCGCGATGAGATTACGGCAAGACTGTGGCGAAAGCTGGGCGATGCCTTCCGATTCGGTCACAATCAAGGGGATGCGGGTTTGCCTTTATTGGCGGCAATCGGTGTGCATGGCAAAACGGCGGCGTTGCAGGCAATACGAGAACAATCCGTTGCTGACACACGGATAAGTTTACCAAATGGTACAAATGGTGGTGCCGGATGTAGCGGTGACGTGATGTCATCTGCATAGATATAGGGCTTTCGGCTTGTGACATTTTGGCTTATGGGACGCGCAGAGGGTATTCTGCGGGATGGCCTAGTGACACGGGCGCGCCCTTGGGGTATCTGCCCGCAAGTAAGGGAGCGCAAAATGACAGTGGTTCCAATGCAAGCCGATCTGACGAGCGCACCAAGGGTTATGGAGAGTTCCGGAATGAAAGCCGAAGTGTTTCTGCCCGAGGATTATCGCCCGGCTGAAAGCGAACCATTCATGAATGCTCGGCAGCTGGAATATTTCCGGCGCAAGCTGATTGTCTGGAAGCAAGAGCTGATGGACCAGTCAGCGGACACGATCGAAAACCTGCAGGATAGCGGCCGCAACGTGCCTGACATCGCGGATCGTGCATCAGAAGAAACTGACCGGGCGCTGGAATTGCGCACGCGGGACCGGCAACGCAAGCTGGTGTCAAAGATCGACGCGGCGCTGCGGCGGATTGAAAGCAACTAATTCGGTTATTGCGAAATGACGGGCGAGCCGATCAGCCTGAAGCGGCTGGATGCGCGGCCGATTGCGACGATGACGCTGGAAGCACAGGAAAAACACGAACGACGGGAAAAGGTGCATCGGGAGGATTGATCCTGATGTGGTAGGAATGGACGCCGGGGGATGACCCCGGCGTTTTGCATTTGGGGGCGCGTGATGAGCCTGATCGGGCAACAGGTAACGGTGCTGGGCGCGGGGGTTGCGGGCCTTGCGGTGGCAAGGGCGCTGGCCCTGCGGGGCTGTGCGGTGACAGTGCTGGAACAGGCGGCAGGGCTGCAGGATGTGGGAGCAGGCATTCAGATCAGCCCGAACGGGGCCTGTGTTTTGCGTGCGCTGGGGTTGGGGGATGCGCTGGACGCAGCGGGAATGGCGACGCAAGGCGTGGTGTTGCGCAATGCCTCTGGCGGGCAGGTGCTGCGGATGGATGTGGGGGGGCGGGATTTTCGGTTGCTGCACCGGGCGGATTTGATTGCATTGCTGGCGGATGGGGCGCGGGAGGCGGGGGTTGAGGTGCGCTTTGGCGTGCAGGGGGATGGGGCCGAGGCGGGGCTGGTGATCGGGGCGGATGGGGTGAAGTCGCAGGTGCGGTCTGTGCTGAACGGCAAGGTGGCGCCGTTTTTCACGCGGCAGGTGGCGTGGCGGGCTGTGATACCGGGGGATGGCGGTACGGCGGAGGCCGAGGTGTTCATGGCGCGGGGGCGGCATCTGGTGACATATCCCCTGCGGGGCGGTGCGTGGCGCAACATCGTGGCGGTAGAGGAGCGGGGAGATTGGGCGGCAGAGGGGTGGTCCGTGGCGGATGACCCGGTTCATTTGCGGGCGGCGTTCAAGGGATTTGGGCCGAAGGTGGAGGGTTGGCTTTCGCAGGTAAAGGAAACGTTTCTGTGGGGGTTGTTCCGGCATCCGGTGGCTGTGCGGTGGCATGACGCGACACGCGTGATTGTGGGGGATGCGGCGCATCCGACGCTGCCGTTTTTGGCACAGGGGGCGAATATGGCGCTGGAGGATGCTTGGGTTCTGGCGGAGACTTTGGCCGGGCATGATACGGTGGTGGCAGGGCTTGCGGCGTATCAGGCGCGGCGCATGGGGCGTGTTATGCGGATTGTGGCGGCAGCGAACCGCAATGCGCGGGTCTATCATGCGGGTGGGATCAGGCGCGTGGTCTTGCAGACGGGGATGCGGGTGCTGGGGCCACGGGCAGCGTTGCGGCGGTTTGATTGGTTGTATGGGGAAGATGTGACCAAAAACTGACGCCCCGACTTCCTCTGTTCTTAACTATCTCGGGGTCCGGGGCAGAGCCCCGGCGCTGTCCACTGTCACGCGGCGAGCTCTACCCAGACCGGGACGTGATCGGAGGGTTTGTCGCCCGCGCGGACCTCCTTGTCGATTTGCACATCGACCAGCAAATCGGCAGCTTGCGGGGACAGCAGCAGGTGGTCGATGCGGATGCCGTTGTTCCGCTCCCAGCTATTGGCCTGATAATCCCAAAAGGAATACTGACCGGCGGCTTGGTTGCGGGCGCGAAACGCCTCGGTCATGCCCAGATGCAGGAGGCGGCGATAGGCGGCGCGGGTGTCGGGGAGAAAAAGGGCATCTTCCAGCCACGCGTCGGGTTTGGCGGCATCTTCGCGCTGGGGGATGACGTTGTAATCGCCAAGGCAGACGAAGGGCTCTTCCAGTGCCAGCAATTCCTGCACGCGGGCCTGCATGCGGGCCATCCAGGCGAGTTTATAGTCATATTTTGGCCCCGGTGCGGGGTTGCCGTTGGGCAGATACAGGCCGCAGATGCGCACGGGTTTTGCAGTCATCACCGTGGCTTCGATCCAGCGGGCCTGTTCATCGGTATCGTCGCCGGGCAGGCCACGGGTGACATCTTCCAAGGGCAGGCGTGACAGGATGGCGACGCCGTTAAAACCCTTTTGGCCGTGGGTTTCGACCCGGTAGCCCATGTCCTGAAACAGTTCGCGGGGAAAGCCGTCATCCTGCGATTTGATTTCCTGCAGGCAGACGACATCTGGTTTTGCGGCGTCCAGCCAGCGCGGCAGGGCGTCGATGCGGGCTTTGATGCCGTTGATGTTATAGGTGGCGAGTTTCATGGGCGTATCCTTGCCGGTTCGGGTGCGAGTGTAGGGCGCAAGGCCGCGCATGCGCAAGGTGGCGGGTTTGCACGGGCCCAAGGGTGGGGAAGGTGCGGGCATGGAGTATGTGCAACTTGGCGTGCCTATGGGGCTGATTGTGTGGCTGGCCATCTGGCCATTGCGGGGCCGCGGGCGGTGGGCGCATGCGGCGGCGGTGCTGGGGGTGGTGGGGTTGATCGGGTTGGTGGGGCAGTGGGGCTGGCCCACGGCCTATGCGCCCTTTGCATTGATGGGGCTGGCGGTTTTGGCGGTGGCGGTGGGGCGCAGGCGCGTGGTGGGGCGGGGCGACAGCACGGGGTGGCTGGCGGGCACGCTGGCCGCAGCGGTTGCGATGGCGGCGTTTGGCGGTGTGGGGCTGGCGCTGGAGGCGCGGTTGCGCCCGGTTGAGGTGGTCCGTCTGGCCCTTCCGGTGACGGGTGCCGTGTTGGTGACGGAGGGGGGCAACCATTGGGCGATCAATGCGCAGATGGCGGTGCTGGACCCCGACAGCCCCAGCCTGACCAGTTGGCGCGGGGCAGGGCTTGGCGTGGTGCTGGTGGCGGTGGATGGCTGGGGGCGGGCAAAGCGTGCGGTAATGGAGGTGCGGGCGCCGTGTGCGGGGCAGGTGGTGCTGGTGACAACGGACGCGCGGTTGGGGCAGGCGGTGGTGCTGGATTGTGCGGGCGATTGGGTGGTGCTGGGGGGGATGGATGGGGTGGATGTGGCGGCGGGTGTGAAAGTGGTGCCGGGTGCGGCGGTGGGCAGGGCGGTGATCCTGTCACTGCACGCGCAGACACCGGGGGTGGCGGGGCATCCGTTTTCGGGCAGGCCGCTGGCGATGGTATTGGACGACCGCTATGCCGTGCGGGGGATGGTGCTGCGGGGTGTGGCGGTGCCATGATGCAGTGATAACTGTGGG
>JANNBG010000666.1:0-2356 GCA_031385205.1 Rhodobacterales bacterium | reverse complement strand
CGGCCGTCACGGCTGTTATGGGCGAGCATGCTGGGCGGGGCGGCGATGGTGCTGGCGGCGGATATTGCGGTGCGCGTGGTGGCACCGGATCAGGACTTGAAGCTGGGTGTGCTGACGGCGATTGTGGGGGCACCGTTCTTTTTACACCTGATCTGGCGGATGCGAGGAAGTGAGGCATGAGCCTGTTATCCTTGACAGATTTCACGGTCCGGCGGGGCGAATGTCCGGTGGTGGACGAGGTTTCCTTGACGGTTGCGGCGGGTGAATGCGTGGGGTTGCTGGGGCCAAACGGGGCGGGCAAGACGACGTTGCTGCGGGGGGCGCTGGGGTTGTTGCCGCATGAGGGGTCATCGAACCTGACGGCGCTGTCCCCTGTGGCGCGGGCGCGGGCGGCAGCGTTTTTGCCACAAGGGCGGCAGATTGCGTGGCCTGTGTCGGTGCTGGAACTGGTGGGGTTGCAGGCGACGGCGGCAGCGGTAGAGGCGGCGCTGGACAGGATGGGGCTGCAGGGGTTTCGGGGGCGGATTGCGACGGAATTGTCCGGGGGCGAACAGGCGCGGGTATTGATCGCGCGGGCCTTGGCGCAGGATACAGCACTGCTATTGGCAGATGAGCCGGTGGCAGGCTTGGACCCGGAGGCGCAAATCCGGGCGATGGGGGTGTTTCGGGCATTGGCGGATGAAGGGCGGGGAGTAGTTGTGTCGCTTCACGATCTGGGGCTGGCGGCGCGGCATTGCACGCGGTTGGTGTTGTTGGACCGGGGGCGTGTGGTGGCGGATGGGGCCCCGCGTGAGGTGCTGACAGATGCATTGCTGGATACGGTCTTTGGGGTGCGCGGGTATCATGCGGAGACGCCGGATGGTGTGGTGTTTCAGGCGGTGGGGGTGACGCGGTGATCTCCGTTTCGTTGCAGCGGCCATGGCTGGTGGCGGGGTTGCCACGGGCTATGCGGTGTTTAAGCCATGCGCCGTTCGGGGCGGGGTATGGGGTGGCTGACCGGGTGGTCTGGCGCGAAGTGCGGAATGCCGACCTGTCCGAGGGGTTCGATGTGGCGCCGTGGTTTGCGGGGGAAATGGTACAGTTTCCGGGGGCGGTGGGGATGCTGACCAGCCGGGATGTGGGGACATATCGGCTTGAGGAAAGCGTTGTGGAGGGGGTCAGGGCGGCCTGTCTGGTGACGCTTGGCCTGTCGAACGCGGAGGCTGTGGGGACACGGCGGCCCTATCACACGGCGGATTTTGGCACGATCAACCTGTGCGTGGCGGTGGATGTGGGGTTGACGGAGACAGCGCAACTGGAGGCGCTGTGTGTGGCGGTGCAGGCAAGGACAGCGGGGGTGATGGCGGCGGGATTGGCCTTGGAGACGGGGCTTGCGACCGGGACGGGAACGGATTGCATTGTGCTGGCCTGTGATGCGGGTGAGGCCGCGTTTGCGGGGTTGCATACGGCGGTGGGGGAGGCTGTGGGGGCTTGCGTTTTGGCTGCGGTCATTGGGGCAGCATGCGACTGGGTGGAGTGGCGTCGCCGTGTATGACCGGATTGTGTGCCTGACGGAGGAGACGGTGGAAACCCTGTATCTGCTGGGGCAGGAGCACCGGATTGTGGGGGTCACGGGCTATGCGGTGCGGCCGGCGCGGGTGCGGCGCGAGAAGCCACGGGTGGGGGCGTTTACATCAGCGGATGTGCCGAAGATATTGGCATTGCAGCCTGATCTGGTGCTGACGTTTTCGGATTTGCAGGCGGATATTGCGGCCAGTCTGGTGCGTGAGGGGGTGGAGGTGCATGCCTTTAACCAGCGCGATGTGGCGGGGATCCTCAGGATGATCGCGCGGCTGGGGGCGATGGTGGGGTGTGGGGATCAGGCTTTGGTTATGGTCGAGGGCTACAAGGTGCGGTTGGCTGCGGTGGCGGCAACGCCGCGTGCTGTGCGGCCACGGGTGTGGATTGAGGAATGGGATGCGCCGCTGATATCGGGCATTGGCTGGGTGTCGGAACTGGTGGGGATTGCGGGTGGGGTGGATGTGTTTGGGGAATTGGCGCGGCATCAGGGGGCGAAGGGGCGGGTGGTTGACGCGGCGGAGGTGATTGCAGCGGCACCTGATGTGATCTTGGCGAGTTGGTGTGGGAAAAAGGTGCGGGTGGAAAAGATTGCAGCGCGTCCGGGGTGGGAAGTCGTGCCTGCGGTCAGGGACGGGCGGATTGTGGAGATCAAATCGCCGATCCTGTTGCAGCCGGGGCCAGCAGTTTTGACGGAGGGGTTGGATGCGATTTTAGGGGCGTTATGGGGCTCCTCCTCCGCCCTTGCGGGCGACGTCGGGAGGGTGGCAGGGTGAACCCCGCCCTACCCACGATTTTG
>JANNBG010000644.1:0-1545 GCA_031385205.1 Rhodobacterales bacterium | reverse complement strand
GCGCGAACGACCCCAGGCCCGATGTTTCCACAATCATCAACCGCGCGGCTTGACCGCGCAGATGGGCCTCCACCGCCTGCAACAAGGCGGTGCCCCCGCCTTTGCCGCGATGTGCGGGCAGCACGGCGATGAACAGCATGTTCCATGTGCCTTGGGCCATTTCAGGCGCGGCATAGGCGGCCCCGGTCTGGTCCTGCAGGATGATCCAGCAATGATCCCGCAGGTTTGTAAAGTGATCTGCGATCATCCCGTCCATCATGGCGGTTTCGTCGGGGGTAAACAGCCCGCTGGCATGGGCAATGGCGCGCACGGCGGTTTGATCTTCGGCTGTAGCAGGTCGGGTCAGTGATGACATCTGATATCCTTTCAGGACCGGTTGTCGGGTTGGGCGCGCACGGCCAGACGGCCCGCGCGCGAGATGCGATAGGCCGCACCGTTTTGCGAGGCGATGAACCCGCGCTGGCGCAGACGGGCAAAGACATGGCGGGCGCAATCGGCGAGAACGCTGCCATCATGGGTGATGCAGGTGACGGCAGTGATCTTGCGCCCGGCTTTTTTGTGAAGAATGCGGCCACCTTGGGCCAACACGTGCAGCACGCGCTGTTCGAATCTGGAAATGTTCATGGGACGCCTTGGTCAACGATCGCCAGAACCAAGAGGTCAGCCCAATGCATGCCCCCTCAGCTGTGACAAGGTCGCCCGGTCAGGACGCCTTAGATTTGACCCGCAGTCTCAGACATAAACACGCCATCAGGGCCTGAGCCCGGCACCAGGATAGCACCTTGTGCAGGGCAATCAACTGGGTTTGACCGCATGACTTGGCAGGCGCACAGTATGGGCGGGGTCTTGCGCGGCGATGGCATCAGTGGCGGGCAGCCACCTCTGCCAACACCCAGGCGAGCCGTTCCGCCACGCACAGGCGCGGCATGTCCCGCGTCTGGTAACCCCAAATGGGCAGCCAATCGCGCAGCGCATCATATTCGGCCACAGCCTCGGCAAAGCCATGCCTGCGGGCAACGTCTTGTTGGTAGAGTCCGCGCCAAGGTGGGGTCAGGTAAACCGTGGGGTGATAGCGAAAGGTCTGCAGAGCCAGCGCCATATCGGCAGGCAACGGGCCCCGGCGGGCAAAGGTGCAAGCGGCATCGAGGAGCGAGCGGTCAAAGAAGGTAAGGCCCGTGGCCATGCGATGGTCGGCAATGGCCATTTGCATGCAGGCTGCATTGAAAAGGGCGATGTCGTGCCATGGCAGGACGGGGTCATCAGGGGCCGCCGCCGCCACGATGCGGCGACCGGGTTCGGGCACGCAGGCAAAACCGCGCTGTGCAAGGGCGGCCAGCAAGCTGGACTTGCCAGCGCCGGAACAGCCGGAAAGGACGATGTTCATGGGGATTGGGTCGATGATGTGGCACCTGATGGACTTGGCTGCCTTGCAGGTGCGCGCCGTATCATCATGCCGTATTTCTGGTCATCGCTGAACCCCAGCTTTTCGTAAAACCCCTTGGCCCCTAGCGATTTGCCCGTCAGCAGCATGATCTTGTAGGCACC
>JANNBG010000559.1:0-3480 GCA_031385205.1 Rhodobacterales bacterium | reverse complement strand
GTGCAGAAAAAATCCCACCGCACTGCGTGGGCTGGCGAACCAATGGCGCAACGTATCGCGCACGGGCAGAATGGCGGGCTTCCCTGCCAGCGGCTCACGCAAAATGCCGGAGAAAAAGCCGGAGGCGGCGGCATTCGGCGCACCCGGGCGGATGCAGATGGTGGGCAGACGCAGGGCGATGCCGTCGAAAAATCCGCGCCGGGTGTAATCGGCCAGCAGCAGTTCGGCCATGGCCTTTTGGGTGCCATAGCTGGACCGGGGGGTCAGGTGGAAATCATCGGGGACAACGTCAGGGAAGGGCGCGCCAAAGACCGCCCCGGAGGAGGCAAAGACGACGCGCGGCTGATAGGCGGGCATCAACCGGATGGCATCAAACAGGGCGCGGGTGGCGTCAAAGTTGGTGGCGTAGCCGGCGTCAAAATCAGCTTCGGCCTGGGCTGAGACGATGGCAGCAAGGTGAAAGATGATGTCGGGCTTGGCAGACAGCAGGCAGGCGGCGGCATCGGTTGCGGTCAGGTTCAGGGCAAGGGTGGTCATCTGCCCGGCAAAGACGGGTGCGGGGGGAAGGATGACATCGGCCAGCGTCAGATGCGTGGCGGGCAGCGCGCCGCCCGCAATGGCCGTTGCCAGCTTCTGCCCGATCATGCCTGCGGCACCGAGGATGAGAATATGCATATGTGCCCCCTGTTCGGGCACAGTCAATCACGCGCGGGGCGGTTTTGAAACCCTATTGCGGATGGGCGGCGAGCCAGTCGTTCATCCACTTGATTTCGGCCTCTTGGGCGGCAATCACGCTTTCGGCGAATTTGCGGACATCGGGGTCGGTGCCGTACTGCAAGACGATGCGTGCGTTATCGACGGCACCCTGATGGTGCGGCACCATGCCTTTGATGAAATCGTAATCGGCATTGCCGGTATAGGGGATCATCATGCTGCCCATCATCGTGTTCATGGCGGTCTTGTAGGCATCGGTGGCGGTTTCTGCGAAGGCTGGACCGGCCAGCAGGCAGGCTGCGACGAGGGTTGATTTCAACATGGGATATCCTTTCGGGGCTTTACCAAACCATGGCTTGCGTGCGTTGCCTGCACAAGACACAAGCACGCGAGATATGTTTCGCACCATTCTGCCCATTTCGCGCGCAGTCTGCGCATTTATGCACGTAATCTGGTCTGCTTCGCTCTTTTCCCCTTAACTTTCAAAGCGTAGTCTTCATGAAAAGGTCACAAAAACAGGCATGACCCATGGCGCAACCCCTTCGCCGCCCCGTCGTGGGGATCATCGGCAACATCAGCCTTCTGAATGGCGATTACGAAGTGCATGCCACGGGCACCTCGAACTCTGAGGCGGTGGCGCAGGTGGCGGGGTGTCTGCCGCTGATGATCCCAACCGATCCGCGTTTTGTGACGGTGGCAGAACTGCTGGATCTGTGCGACGGGTTCTTGCTGACGGGTGGGCGGCCCAATGTGCATCCGAGCGAATATGGGATGGATGAAACCCCGGCGCATGGCTGTTTTGACCGCTGCCGCGATGCGATCACCCTGCCACTGGTGCGGGCCTGTGTGGAACGCGGGCAGCCGTTTCTGGGGATTTGCCGGGGCTTTCAAGAGGTGAATGTGGCGATGGGGGGCACGCTGCACCCGGAAATTCGTGATCTGCCGGGGCGGATGAACCATCGCATGCCCCCTGATGGCACAGTGGACGAAAAATTCGCGCTGCGCCATGCGGTGGACTTTACACCGGGTGGCGTGTTTGCGCGGCTGATGGGGGCGGAAACGGTGATGACCAATTCGCTGCATGGGCAGGGGATTGCGACGGCAGGAGGGCGGATCGTGGTGGATGGCGTAGCGCCCGATGGTACGGCCGAAGCAATCTATGTGAAGGATGCGCCGGGGTTCACCTTGGCCGTCCAATGGCACCCGGAATGGAATGCAGGGGCGGACCCGGTGTCACGCCCGCTGTTCGAGGGGTTCGGGGCGGCCGTCGCGGCATGGGCCGGGCGCGGGGTGTTGCGCAAGACGGCGTGAGGCCGTTGAAGGTTTGTTAACTGGTTTGCGGCAGCATATCGGGCATGTCCGCACATATGCCCTATTCGCCCCAGCAATTCTTCGCCGAACTTTTCGGGTCGCGCGCGGCACGGGATGGCGAAGTGATCCGCCGCAAGGTGCGTGATGTGGAACGCTTTGTCGGGCGGGATGCGTTTCTGGAGGAAATGCGCCGGCGCGGGTATCCGGTGGTTGAAAATGCGGGGCAGTTTGTGATCTTTTGCAACCGCGAACCGATCCGGCGTTTGGCGTAACCCGATTTTCGCGCGAAAATCGACGGCGGAAACCATGCGGTTTCCGGGTTTGTTCAGATGACAGGGCGTTCCGGCATCGTTACAGGTGGACGCAACACGCAGTTGGGAACAAAAAATGAAACGCAGTCGCATCAACACGATCATGGCCGAGGCGGATGCGATGATCCGGCATTATGGCTTTGTGCTGCCGCCGTTCGCGTCATGGACACCCGATCAGTTCCGCGCGCGCAGCGATGCGCAAGCCATCATCGACGGGCGCATGGGCTGGGATATCACGGATTACGGCCAGGGCAATTTTGACGCCCTGGGGCTGTTCCTGTTTACGCTGCGCAACGGGCGGCTGGCGGATCTGCAGCGGGGTGGGGGGATGTGCTATGCGGAAAAGCTGCTGATTTCCCGCCAGGATCAGCTGTCACCGATGCATACGCATGTGATCAAGGCGGAAGACATCATCAACCGGGGCGGTGCGACGCTGGTGGTGGAGCTGTACGGATCAGATGACCACGGGGCCTTTGCGGCGGACCGGGGGGGCCATGTGGTCTGCGACGGGATTGCGCGGGCCTATGCGCCGGGGGAAAAGCTGCGGTTAGCGCCGGGGGAGTCGGTGACCCTGATGCCGGGGGATTGGCATGCGTTCTGGGGCGATGGCGGCGATGTGCTGATCGGCGAGGTCAGCACGGTGAACGACGATGTGACGGATAACATCTTTGTGGACCCGATCGGGCGTTTTGCGGACATCGAGGAAGACGAAGCGCCGACGCATCTGTTGGTCAACGATTATGAGAAGTGGCTGTAGGATGGGCAGTCTGCCCATCCCCCGCTCACATCACCCCACCAAAGCCTTGTTCAGATAGTCATCGACCTTTTCCAGATAACCGATGGTCGTCAACCATTTCTGATCCGGCCCCACCAGCAGTGCCAGATCCTTGGTCATGAAGCCGTCTTCGACTGTGGCGACGGTCGCCTGTTCCAGCGTTTCGGCAAAGCGCAAAAGTGCGGCGTTATCGTCCAGCTTGGCGCGGTGGCGCAACCCGCCGGTCCAGGCATAGATCGACGCGACGGAGTTGGTGGAGGTGGCCTTGCCCGCCTGATGCTGACGAAAGTGGCGGGTGACGGTGCCATGGGCGGCCTCTGCCTCCACAATCTTGCCATCGGGGGTCATGAGGACGGAGGTCATCATGCC
>JANNBG010000615.1:0-1627 GCA_031385205.1 Rhodobacterales bacterium | reverse complement strand
GAAGGGTGGTGCCACCTTGTTCTTGACCACCTTCACGCGGGTCGAATTGCCCACCACCTCGTCCTTGTCCTTGATCGCCCCGATCCGGCGGATATCCAGACGCACAGATGCATAAAACTTCAATGCCTGCCCGCCCGTCGTCGTCTCCGGGCTGCCGAACATCACGCCAATCTTCATGCGGATCTGGTTGATGAAGATCACCATGCAGTTGCTGCGCCCGATAGACGCCGTCAGTTTGCGCATGGCCTGGCTCATCAGGCGGGCATGGCTGCCCATCTGCATGTCGCCCATGTCGCCTTCGATTTCCGACTTTGGCGTCAAAGCCGCCACCGACTCGACCACGAACACCGAAACCGCACCAGACCGCACCAGCGTATCCACGATCTCCAGCGCCTGTTCGCCGGTATCGGGCTGGCTTATCAGCAATTCATCCAGATTGACGCCCAGCTTTTTGGCATATTGCGGGTCCAGCGCATGTTCCGCATCAACAAACGCACAGACGCCGCCTTTTTTCTGGGCCTCGGCCACCACATGCAGCGTCAGCGTGGTTTTTCCAGACGATTCCGGCCCGTAAATCTCCACAATCCGGCCCTGCGGCAGCCCGCCGATGCCAAGCGCGATGTCCAGACCCAGCGATCCCGTCGAGGTCGCCTCGATATCCATTGCCGGGCTGTTTTCGCCCAACCTCATGATCGACCCCTTGCCGAACTGCCGTTCGATCTGGGCCAGAGCACTTTCCAGCGCCTTTGCCTTGTCCATGTCACGCTTCCCGTTGAGGTCGAGCAGAGTTGCCGCCGCCATATCCGTCATCCTTATTTCATAGCCGCGGTCAGGCGGCAATCGCTGCGCGTGTTCCCCAAGTGTTCTGCGTTTATGCGCACAAAAAGAGAACATTTCAACCAATATTTCGTAAAATGATCTTTTTCCCAAATTGCTTAAGGGATAGTGAACGGTAGCAATGAAATGCGCAAAATTGGCCGCAAAAGGGATGGTGGGATGTTGATTTTCTGGGAGCAGCGGCTGGTTTTGCTGGCCACGCCGAAAACCGGGACCACGGCGCTTGCGGCCGCACTCGAATCGCTGGCGTCGGTGTCGATCCAGCGCCCGCCGGAATTGAAGCATACCCCCGTGCGGCGCTATCGGCGGTTCATCGGGCCCTACCTTGAAAAGACCGCGAATGCGCCCTTTATGGTCATTGGCGTGATGCGCGAGCCGCGCGACTGGCTGGGCAGTTGGTACCGTTATCGCCAGCGTGACGGCGTGCCCGATCCGCGCAAAAGCACGGCGGGGATGAGCTTTGATGACTTCGTTCAGGCCCATTGCAGCGCCACACCGCCCGCCTTTGCCGCCGTGGGCGCGCAAGCCGGGTTTTTGCAGCCAGCAGACGTACAAGGCGTTGACCGCATCTTCCGCTATGACCAATCCGCCGATCTGCTGGCGTTTCTGGAAGACCGGCTGCAGTTTGAAATCCACCTGCCCCGCCTGAACGTCTCACCCGCCGGGGATACCCGCCTGACGGCCGCGACAGACGCGCTGTTGCACCAGTTTTGCAAACGCGAGTTCGACCTTTATCAGCAGCTCTGCAACGGCTGAGGTCAGTGAAACTGGCCCTGCACCGTGATGGCAA
>JANNBG010000557.1:0-2314 GCA_031385205.1 Rhodobacterales bacterium | reverse complement strand
CTGGGTTTTCAGGCAAGCGGCACCCCCCCTGCCCCGCGTTATCCCGCCAAAGCCGCCAACTGATGCGTGATCCGCCCCCCGCAGACCGTCAACGCGATTCCCGTGGCCCCCAGCATGTCATGCGACACACCTTCCACATCGCCATCGATCATCACCAGATCCCCCGCCAGCCCCACCGCCAGCCTGCCCGTCACATGGTCCCGGTGCGCCGCCCGGGCCCCGCCACTGGTATAGGCCTGCAAGGTGTCGATCAAAGACAGCCGTTCATCCACGCAATCCTCTGCATATTGTTCGCGCGTCATCGCCGCCTGCAGACCCCGCATCACCGAGACATCCGTCACCGGCCAGTCGCTCGCAAAGGCCACGGGCGCACCCGCTTCCACGAGGCTCCGCCACAAATACGCATCGCGCCAGCGGTTGCGCCCGATGATCCCCATCGTCGGCATCAGCGGAAAGTCCATCGTGCCTGGCGGATGCGACGGTTGCAGGCTGGCCGTGATCCCCAACGCCCCAAGCCGCGCAATATCGGCCCGGTCGATCAGCTCGATATGTTCAATCCGGTGCCGACTATCCCGCACGCCATTGGCCTTTTGCGCCGCTTCATAGCCGTTGATCGTCATGCGCACCGCCCCGTCGCCAATCGCATGCACCGCAATCTGCAAGCCGCGGCTGTCCGCCGCAATCGCCACCTCATCGAACCGTTCTTGCGTGAACAAGGGTTCCGACCGATGCCCCGCATGCCCCGGATAATCCTGCAGCATGAATGCCGTGCGACTGTCCACCACGCCATCCATGAACAGTTTGACAAAGCCCGACGACAACCAGTCATCATCGAAATCGCGGCGCATCGCCTCCGCCCGGTCCAGCGCGGACAATTCCATGTGCGGTTTGAAATGGAACGGCACCTTGACCCGTGCCGTCAAATCCCCCGCCGCCTGCACCTCGCGCAGCAGTTCCAGCGTGTAGCGGTTGCCATCCATGTTCACCATCGATGTGATGCCATGCGCCGCGCAATGCCGCAGCCCCGCCACCACCTTGGCCCGGTCAATCGCCCGCTCCGCCTCCGTGGGCCATGGCGCAGGCTCCTCGCCCGTCGCAATCCCCAGGTTCAGCCGCGCCTCGCCCCCCAGTGCAATCACCGGCGCAAACGCCTCGAACTCGCGCAACTCCCCCGTGGCCAGCCCATCCGCCCCCATCACAACCTCATGCCCGCGCGGCATCACCGCCCCGTGCAGAATGCCCGCTTGCATCAAGGCCGCCGTATTCGCCCACAGCGTATGGTGATCCGCCGCCATCACCGCCAAGGGCCTGTCCCCCAACACCGCGTCCAGATCCAACCGCGTCATGCCCCGCCCCAGCAGGTCATACGACGCGCCCTGCCCCATCACCAAACCCAGGCCCGGATTTTTCGCAGAAAAATCGCCCACCACCCGGCGCAATGCATCCATCCCCTGCACCCCACCCAGTTGCAGATGCGCCAGCTCCGCGCCCCCCAACACCAGATGCACATGGCTTTCCACAAACCCCGGCAGCACCGACCGCCCCTTTGCGTCAATCACGCGTGTCGCTGCCCCCGCCAGCGCCTCCACCTCACGCCCGCCCACCGCCACGATCCGCCCCCCGGCAATCGCCACCGCTTGCGCGCGCGGCTGGGCGGGGTTCATCGTGATGATGCGGGCATTCGTGACGATCAGATCCGGTGACATGCGCTCTCCTATGGCGTGATATCGCGACTTGACCGTAACCACCTTGCGTGGTCAAGCGCCGCCCGCCGCGCGCAATCCTGCCGATCCCCCGCATGTCGCGCAATGCCGTATTGCCCAAACGCGCCCGGTGCGAAAAAATATGCCAAATTCCGGCGAAGTCCCGTCCAGAAAGGTATCCCATGCCCCTCATCAATGGCTCACAGCGCGCAAATCTGTTGAACGGCACCATTGGCCAGGACACCCTCCGTGGCCTTGCCGGCACCGATACGCTGCGTGGCGGTCTGGGCAACGATATGCTCGCGGGTGGGGATGGTGCCGACCGCATCATTGGCGGCGATGGCAATGACCGCCTGTTCGGCCACAGCACGGCGGATGCCGCCCCCGGCAGCAGCGATATCCGCGTTACCCGCGTGGGTCAGGGCTTTGATCAACCGGTGTTTGTCACATCCGCCCCCGGCAATCTTGACCGCCTGTTCGTTGTCGAAAAGACCGGGCAGATTCAGATGTTGAACCCCAGCACAGGCACCAAGGCACTCTTCCTCGATATCCCTGACAACCAGTTGTCCACCGGCGGCGAACAAGGCCTGCTCAGCATGGCCTTCCACCCC
>JANNBG010000227.1:0-3810 GCA_031385205.1 Rhodobacterales bacterium | reverse complement strand
GAGGACCAGTTTCTGGGGCGGGGCAATGGGGTGCAGACCACCTGGGCGCTGACCAAGCTGTATCAGTCAGGGGCGCAGTCCTATGTGCGGCCGATTGCGAAAGTGGTGTCGGGGACGATCCGGGTGGCAGTGGCGGGTGATCCGAAGGTGGAAACACTGGAGTTTTCGGTGGATTTGAACGCGGCGACGATCACGTTTGCCGTGGCGCCCGACATCAATGCGGCGGTCACGGCGGGGTTTGAATTCGACGTGCCGGTGCGGTTTGACACAGACCGCATTCAGACGAGTGTTTCATCGTTTCAGGCGGGATCCGTGCCGGATGTGCCGATTGTGGAGGTGCGTGTGTGATGGGGATTTATGCGCATCTGGCGACAGGATCGACCAGCGTTTGCAACGCGTGGTCGGTGGTGCGGCGTGATGGGGTGGTGTTTGGGTTTACGGACCATGACGGGGATATGGTGTTCGCAGGGGTGACCTTCCGGGCGGATACGGGGCTGTCGGCACGGGCGTTGATGCAGACAACGGGGTTATCGGTGGACAATTCCGAAGCTGTTGGGGCGCTGTCGGATGCGGCGGTGACGGAGGTAGACCTTGCTGCGGGGCGGTTTGACGGGGCGGAGGTTGTGGCGTGGCTGGTGAACTGGGCGGATGTGACGGAGCGGGTGATGCTGTTCCGTGGCACATTTGGCGAGGTGGTGCGGTCAGCGGGCAGTTTCCGGGCAGAATTGCGGGGGCTGACAGAGGTTTTGAACACGCCGCAAGGGCGGGCCTATCAAAAGAATTGTGGGGCGGTGCTGGGGGATGCGCGGTGCAGGTTTGATGTGAGTTTGCCGGGGTATACGGTTTCGCGCGTGGTGGAGGCGGTTGATGGGGTGACATTTGGCTGGGCGGCGTTCAGCGGGGTGGATGATCGCTGGTTTGACCGGGGGCGGCTGGAGGTGGTGACGGGGCTTGCTGCAGGTTTGTCGGCGATGGTGAAGAATGACCGGCAAGTTGGGGCAGGCCGGGTGGTGGAGTTGTGGCAGGCATTGGGGATTACTCCAGCGATTGGGGATACGGTGCGGCTGGTCGCGGGGTGTGATCGGCGGGCAGAAACATGTGGAATTAAGTTCAATAACTTCAGTAACTTTCGGGGCTTTCCTCATATTCCAGGTGAAGATTGGTTGGCGTCTTATCCGGTATCATCGGACGAAAACGCTGGGGGCAGTTTGAATGGCGCAGGGTGATGTGATCGTAGCGGAAGCGCGGGCATGGATTGGCACGCCGTATCGGCATCAGGCCTCGGTGATGGGGGCGGGGACGGACTGTCTGGGCCTGTTGCGCGGGGTGTGGCGGGTGGTGCATGGCGACGAACCGGAGGCGATGCCAGCGTATACAGAGGATTGGGCGGAGGCCGGAGCGCGCGAAACACTGTGGGCTGCGGCGGAGCGGTGGCTGGTTGCAAAGCCGGTGGCGGACCACGCAGCGGGGGATGTGCTGCTGTTCCGCATGCGGGACGGGGCGATTGCGAAACATGTGGGGATCGGGGCCTGGGCGGGCGCGGTGCCGACGTTTGTGCATGCGTACACGGGGCATGGGGTGATCGAGAGCGCGCTGTCAGAACCGTGGGCGCGCAAGGTTGTGGGGCGATACCGCTTTCCTGAAGGGACAAAGTAAATGGCAACGATACTTCTTTCAGCGGCGGGTGCAGCACTGGGTGCGGGCTTTGGCGGGACGGTTCTGGGGCTGTCAGGGGCGGTGATTGGCCGGGCGATCGGGGCGACGCTGGGGCGTGCGCTGGACCAGAAGCTGCTGGGGGCAGGGTCGGATGCGGTAGAAGTGGGGCGGGTGGAGCGGTTTCGCCTGACGGGGGCGAGTGAAGGGGCGGCGATTGGGCAGGTCTGGGGCCGGATGCGGGTGGCAGGGCAGGTGATCTGGGCGACGGAGTTTGCGGAATCGTCCGCGACGAGTGGGGGCAAGGGTGCGGCACGGCCACGGGTGACGGAGTATTCTTATTCGGTGTCACTGGCGATTGCGCTGTGTGAAGGGGTGATTACGCGGGTTGGGCGGGTTTGGGCAGACGGGCAGGAAGTTGAGACCAATACGCTGAACATGCGGGTGTACCGGGGGACGGAAAGCCAGCTGCCAGATGCCAAGATTGCGGCGGTGGAGGGGGCGGATCAGGCACCTGCGTACCGGGGCACGGCCTATGTGGTGATCGAGGATCTGGACCTTGGGGCCTTTGGCAACCGGGTGCCGCAGTTCAATTTCGAGGTGATGCGGCGGGCGCAGGGGGCGTTTGCGGAGGCTTTGACGGATGTTTCGACATCGGTGCAGGGCGTGGCTTTGATCCCGGGAACGGGGGAATATGCGCTGGCGACGACGGCGGTGCATTATGCGGAAGGGCCGGGAGTGAACCGGTCGGCGAACGTGAATGCGCCATCTGGAAAGACGGATTTTGCGACGTCGCTGGGGCAATTGCGGGAAGAGCTGCCAAACTGCAATGCAGTGTCGATGGTGGTCAGCTGGTTTGGCGATGACTTGCGGTGCGGGTCATGTCTGGTGCAGCCGAAGGTGGAACAGGTACAGTTTGACGGTGCGGGGATGCCGTGGCGGGCGGGGGGCATTGCGCGGGCACAGGCAGCGGTGGTGGCGCAGGTTTCGCGGCGGCCGGTATATGGCGGAACGCCTGCGGATCAGGCGGTGGTGGAGGGGATCAGGGCGCTGGTGGCGGCGGGGAAACAGGTGATGTTTTACCCGTTTATCCTGATGGACCAGATGGCGGGGAACACGCTGCCGGACCCGTACGGCGGGGCGGCGCAGGCGGTGCTGCCGTGGCGGGGGCGGGTGACAACGGCCAAGGCTGCGGGCGTTGTGGGCACGACGGATCGGACGGCAGGGGCGGCGGCGGAGGTGGCGGCGTTTTTCGGGATGGCGCAGCCGGGGGACTTTTCGGTTGCGAATGGGTTGGTGAGTTATTCGGGGCCGGCGGAATGGCGGTATCGGCGGTTCATTTTGCATTATGCGCATCTGTGCGCGTTGGCGGGTGGGGTTGAGGCGTTCTGCATCGGATCGGAAATGGTGGGGCTGACGCAAATCCGGGGGGCGGGGGATAGTTTTCCGGCGGTGGCGGCGTTGCGGGTGCTGGCTGGGGAGGTGCGAGCGATTTTGGGATCAAACGTCAAGATCAGCTATGCGGCGGACTGGTCGGAGTATTTTGGGCTGCAGCGGGATGGAAACAGATATTTTCATCTGGATACGTTGTGGGCGGACAGCAACATCAACTTTGTGGGGATCGACAACTACATGCCGCTGTCGGATTGGCGTGAGGGGGAGGATCACGCGGATGCAGGCTGGGGGTCGATTTACAATCTGGACTACCTGAAGGCGAATGTCGCGGGGGGTGAGGGGTTTGATTGGTATTACAACGGGCCGGAGGGTGAGGCGGCGCAAGTGCGGCTGCCGATTACGGATGGCGCGCATAGTGAGCCGTGGGTCTATCGTTACAAGGATCTGAAATCCTGGTGGTCGCTGGTGCATCGGGAGCGCATTGGCGGGGTACGGTCATTGGTGCCAACAGCATGGGTGCCGGGGTCAAAGCCGATCCGGTTTACGGAATACGGCTGTGCGGCGCTGGATAAAGGAACAAACCAGCCGAACAAATTTCTGGACGCGAAATCATCAGAATCGTCATTGCCGAAGTATTCGAACGGGCGTCGGGATGATGTGATTCAGCAGCAATATCTGCGGGCAATGAATGAATTCTGGGGGGATGTGGCGAATAATCCGGTGGCGGTGTCCTATACGGGGCGGATGCTGGATATGGGGCGG
>JANNBG010000523.1:0-3689 GCA_031385205.1 Rhodobacterales bacterium | reverse complement strand
GGCGACGGGCGTGGGCGAGGTGGTATCATTGCTGCGCACGACGGTGTTGGGCCGTGTTGTCTGCGACGCGGTGGGCGGGCGGGGCGATGAGGGCGGGCCGTTTGATGTGGCGATGGTGCCGGGGCCGTTTGCGGGGATTTGCGACAGCATCGTGATGGCGAGCCCGGTGCCGGGCGATCTGTCGATCACGGTGACCAAGATACAGGCGGGCTGTGTGCGGCATTCGTACTTTACCGCGCCTGCGCGGGTGCCACGGCGGTATCGCTGTTTGCCCGCTGCCGGCGAGCCGGATATGCGCCCGCTTTTCATCAGCACGGACCTGCACCACCCGGCCTATTGCCAACTGTCACAGCAAACGCCTGCGGCACTGCTGACGGGGGGTGAAAACGGGTCGGAAATGGGTGTGGGCAACGGCCAGCGCAATGCGGCGCGGATGGCGAACCTGCAGCAGACGCTGGATGAATACCTGCGCTTTGGTTATGCGGCGGGCCCGATTTTTGAGACGTGGGAGGCATAAGATGATTGGCGATTATGGCAGGGAAACATCGGTCTTTGGTCTGGCAAAGGGCTACGATTCGGTCCGGTTTTACAGCGGGCGTGTGATCCACGCGGCGGACCTGAATGAAGAGTCTGATTTGCAGACAGCACTGCGCGAGGCGGCGCTGGTAGATGCGATCGGGCGGGTGGGCTTTCCCAAACAAGGGGGCGGGTTTGCGGCCAGCATCACAGGGGCCGGGATCAGCCTGTCGGCAGGTGATATGTATGTGGCGGGCGCGCGGTTTGTGGCGGCAAATCCGGTGCTGGTGCCGCTGGCGGAGCTGTTGGCCATTCCGGATGGGCAGCAAGGCCTGATCGTGGCGGAGTGCGACAAGGCGGTGACGGATTATCTGGCCGCGCCGTTCCTGCGCGACCCCGGGTTGGGCGGGCCGGATACGGCGGGGCGTCAGCGGCCACATTTCCGCATCCGCGTGCTGCGGCTGTCCGAGGTGGCGGCGGCGAACGGGGCGACCGAGGCGGCGTTTCTGCAGGTGTTTGATGATGAGCGGTTCTTTGCCATCCCGGGGCAGGTGCCGCGCAACGGGCGGGCGGCCTTTAGTCTGGACCCGGCCCATCTGCCTGCGGATGAGGACTGTTTCATCAGCGAAGATGCGGCCTATTCCGGGCAGGGCAACGTCAACTATCACGTTGAAATCCATACGCCCGGCCCGGCGGGCACGGCCACCTTCAAATGGGCACGCGAGGATGTGCGGGCGCGGGTGGTGCCGCAGGGTGCAGGGCGCGTGTTGGAGGGGCAGCCTACGGATGATCTGCGGCCCATCCAAACCGGCGACACGGTCGAGGTCAAGGGGGCCCGCGCCCATGCAGCAGGCGAGCCGGGCGTGCTGGGCACGATCACGATGGCACCGGGCGGCATGGTGACCTTTTCGGCAGCCATCACGGCGGCCTTGGCGGGCATGGATGCGCCGGTGATGTTGACGCGCTGGGACCATGCGCACGCGGCCAATCCGGGGGGCATTGCCATCGGGGCCGCGGTGGTTGCGATTGAAAAGGGAGTGCAGATCGCCTTTACCGGCAGCCATCTGGCGGGGGATTACTGGATGTGCGCGGCCCGTGTCATCACGGGTGATATCCTGTGGCCACCACGCGAAACGGATGCGGCGGGTGGTTTTGTACCGCCCTTCAACTGGGGGCCGCATTTTGCAGCCCTTGCCGCCTATCGCCGTACCGGGCCGGGTGTCACGGGTCTGGTCGATCTGCGGCCCGGCTTTCCGTCGCTGACGCATCTGACGGCGGATGATGTGACGGTGCGCGATACCGGGCAATGCAGCTTTGCCGGGGAAACCGTGCAAGAGGCGCTGGAATGGCTGTGCGCGCAACTGAACCAGAACATCTGCACGATCACCGTACGCCCAGACGAATTGGGCGAAGAACAGGCCACGCTGATGCCGCAACTGGTGGTGTTGCCGACGTTGGATCAGGCGTTGGAGCGGCTTGCGATGGTGTTGGAAAAGATGCCCGCGATTCTGAACGACACGGATAAGAACCCGTTTGCGCGGCGCATCGCGATTGTGTTTACGGGCGGAGCGTATGTGTGGCCGGAACGCTGGCTGGATGTGTTTCAGAACATGGTGTCGGTCGATCTGTCGCCCTGTGCATCAGCGCCCGTGATGATCCTTATCCCCGGTTGGCTGACGCTGGAGCGGTGCCTGAATGTGCGGATCGCCGGGCTGAACATGGTGTTCACAAGTGCGGCGGCGGGCCTTTCGATCATCGGTGGCAAGGCGATTTCCCTGAACACGCTTTACCTGCGCCGCACGCATAGTGCCACGTCTGCTGTGCTGGTGCTGGCAGCGCGGCGGCGTGTGGCGCTGAGCGATGTGCGGGTCATGCTGGATGACATGCGCAAGACGAACGATCACCGCCCGGCCATCCAGATCCTGGATGCGCTTGCCCAGACGACGTTGGATACGGTCGCATCGAACGGGGCGCTGATCCTTGGCTTTCTGATCCCGTCAACCGAAACGGACCCGGTGCCAAGCCTGTTGTCTGCCGCTGCCGATGACCGGATCAAGTCGCCCTTCAGTCCGGTGCATGCAGGGGGAGGAGACATGGCCCCGCATCAATCCAGCCCGACCTTACGCTTAACGGGGTGCAAGCTGATGGCCATTCTGCCCGGGCAGGATTGCATGAATGACATCATCGATTGGGCGCAGAATACGCCCAAGCGCAATTTCGATCTGGCGCTGACGGATGCGTCCTTCAGTATGGCGCTGGCCCGCCACATCGTCGCGCCTGACGATCCGATGATTGCAGACATGGCGAAGATGCGCGCGGCGACTCCGCCAGGGCGGGTGGATCGGCCAAATGTTGTGTTTCCGTTTGCGGTGGCGGCGGTGCGTTTCGAAATACGCAAACCCTTCCGGCATATCGACGTGGATGATTGCGAGTTGATCCGGGGGCCAAGCGTGCTGGTGGCGGAAACGGTGACGGTGCGCAACAGCAAGTTTCCACAATATGGCGATGCGGAATGCGTGGTGGATGGCTGGGTGCGCCGGGTCGTGCAGTCCCTGCCGATCGGGCGTAGCGAGGCGAGCTTTCTGTTTTATGGCAGTAACAGTGAGCAGGCGGATGTCCCCCGTCGCCTGCGGCCGGTGGTGTTATCAGTGGCGCGGCGGACGTCGTTTGACAGCAATCTGGGCTATCCGGAATATGGCGTGGATCATGGTAATCCAAGCGATGAGTTGAACCCCTGGCCGGTTCTGCTGGACTTTGCGCCGCGTCAGACGGCCCTTTCAGCGGCCTATGACATCATGCAGACAGCGCATCCGATGTTGCGCAACAAGGCGATGTTTTTGCACGCGGATTATCTGGGGTCAAAGCCGTTTTGAGTTGCCGAATCGCAGTTTTTCGGGCATATTTTTAGTGCTGTCTGGATGAGTGCGTCATGCAATCGGAGTAGGCAGCGGAGTCGGCCCAGGATTATCCGGGTGCGGCGTAAAAAGGGGGCTTTGGCCCCTTTTTTGTTTTTGGGATCAGGCGTGTGATGTGTCCGCTTCGGCCAACAAGGCGTTCATATCGAGGCGCTTGTTATGCATCGCCAGTTTGCCGTCGGCATCGCGGGGCCAGTCGGCGGGGTCGCGGTCGCGGTACAGCTCCACGCCATTGCCATCGGGGTCACGCAGGTAGAC
>JANNBG010000497.1:0-12172 GCA_031385205.1 Rhodobacterales bacterium | reverse complement strand
CGCCTTGCGCGCCGTGCAGGAAGAGCTGCGCTATGTCAGCCTGTCCATCGGGGCAGGCGGCATCTTTGCGCGCAAACCAGAAGAGGTGACGGCATCTGGCTATGGCGATTGCAAGGATAAGGCGCTGATATTGAAGGTCATGCTCGACCGGTTGGGGATCGAGGCTTATGTGGCCCTGACCGACCTTGACGAAGGCTATGCCCTGCCAAAGGCAAAGCCTTATCTGGGGGCGTTCGACCATGCGATTGTGCGTGCCACCGTGGACGGTGTGGAATTCTGGATGGACCCGACCCGCAGCCATCAGGGTGGTGATCTGTATACAAGCGCCACGCCGGACTATGGCTTTGCCCTGCCGCTGACTGGCGATCAGCAGATATTAGAGGCGATTTACATCTCGCCCGATACGCAACGGTCGCGATGGTCGGAAGAGCGGTATAACTTTACGCTGGCAGGTGCATTTCTGGCCGTGACGACGGTGTTTCAGGGCGAGGCGGCGGATGATTATCGCGACCGTCTGGCAAACACCCCAAAGCGCGATATCGAACGTGACTATGTGGATTATTACAGCGGCCTCTATCCCGGCCTTCGGCAAGTGTTGCCGTTGGGTGTGACTGACGATGTTGCCATGAACCAGATCACGGTAGAGGAGCGTTACATGCTGCCAGCGCCAGCCTTGTTCGCGGATGGCCTGCGAGAGGATTTTGGTTTTGGGGCCGAGGATTTTGCCGATAACCTGCCGGATGATTTGGCAGGCGCGCGCAAGGCTCCGATGTTCGCAGGCGGTGCGGCAAGTTTCTCGCATACCGTGACGATCACAAACGCGCCGATCAACTTTACCCCACCCGAAGCTGTGACGCGCGAAAATGCGGCCTTCAACTTTTACTTTGAAGGCTGGGAAACGGGTGATGGCGGCATGACCCTGCAATGGACCTATCACCGCAATAGCCCGATCGTGCGACCGGATGAGGTGGCTGGCGTTCTGGACGATGCGCAGGCGGTTGAGGATGCCAGCTGGTTTACCTGGGATTTGCGGCCTGAAGTGGAGTGACTTTGACCGGGTGATGGGCAGAATTGCCCATCCTACATGACGGGCGTTGGGTAGGATGGGCAATCTGCCCATTACCCCAAGAGGTTACGAAACCTTCGCCACCAGCAACTTGTCGATCCGCCGGTCATCCAGATCTATCACTTCGATCCGCCAGCCTGCCACGGTCACATAATCGCCCAAACCTGGCAGTTTGCGTAGCTGGTTCAAGACCAACCCCGCCACCGTTTCATAATCGCCCGCAAGGTCACGCGGGATTTGCAGGCGATCGCAGAATTCGTCCGCAGGCATCGATCCCGACACCAGCAGGCTGCCGTCTTCACGCGTCGCCACGTCCGGCTCGTCCTCATGCGTCTCCTGGAAAGTGCCCGTAATCGCCTCCAGAATATCACCCGTCGTGATGATACCTTCAAAGCTGCCGTATTCATCATAGACCAAGGCCATGTGGTTCGGCGATGCCCGCAAAATCTCGATCACGTTCAGCGCGTCAGCCTGATCTGATACCACCGGCACCTCACGCATCAGTTCGCGCAGGTTCAGCGTCTTTTTCGCGGCCACCGTCGCGAAAGCATCCGTCAGATACAGCACACCCAGCACATCATCGCCGTGGTGCAGCGGGATGCGCGGCCGTCCGATGCGCTGAATTTCGCGCAAAGCCTCAGCCGGTGCGGCGTCAATGTCGATCATGTCCACATCGCGGCGCGGCGTCATCAAGGCCCGCGCCGACCGGTCGGCAAGGCGCATGACCCCGGTCAGCATGTCTTGTTCATCATCCTCGATCACACCTTCAAAGCGCGCCTCCGCCAGAATGGTGCGCACCTCTTCTTCTGTTACCCGACTTTGGCTTTCACCGCCCTGACCCAACAGCAGCAGCAGCATGCGTCCGGATCTGTCCAGTAACCAGACCAACGGGCTGGAGACCCGGCTGAGGATAGCCATGGCGGGGGCGACGCGGATGGCGATACCTTCGGGATTTTTCAGGGCGATTTGTTTGGGCACCAGTTCGCCCACGATCAGCGTCAGGTAAGTCAGCACCACGATGACACCACCAAAGCCAAGCGTCACCGCCCAATCGGCTCGCACACCGAGACTGACCAGCAGTGTCGCGAGCGGAGGGCCAAAGGCCGCGCCGGAGAACGCGCCTGACAGGACACTGACGAGGGTCATACCGATCTGCACGGTTGACAAGAAGCGCCCCGGATTTTCCGACAATTTCAACGCCGTGCGCGCACCGCGGCGGCCACTTTCTGCCATGCCTTTCAGCCGCGCCGGGCGCGATGAGACGACGGCCATTTCGGACATGGCCAAGCCACCGTTCAAGACGATCAGAGCCAGCACGATGGCAATTTCAAACAGCACAGAGGCGGCCTTCAATGGGACAGGCCTGCATATACCGCGCCGGGGTGGTTGCTTCAACCAATGCGGTGCAGGGCGGCGATAAAGCGGTCAACCTCATCTGCGTCATTGTAATAATGCACCGATGCACGCACCACACCCGCCAATCCGCGCGGGCCAAGGTCAAGCCGGGCATAGGTCAGCGGTGTGACGGACACGTTGATGTTGCCCGCGCGCAGGGCGACACAGATTGTGTCCGGCGAAACGCCGTCTTTGGTAAAGGTCACGATCCCGCATTTCTGCTGACCCTGATCGCGCAGGGTCACGCCGGGCACTGTGGCCAGCGCGTCCCGCAGCATTTGCGCCAGTGTGGCCGTACGCGCCTGAATGGCATCCATCCCGATGGCGCGCGCATAGGCGACGGCCACGGTCAGCCCGATGCGCCCCGCGACATTGCTTTCCCAGTTTTCGAAACGCTTGGCACCAGGGGCGAGCGTATAGGTCTGATCGTCAGTCCATTGTGCGGCAGTCAGGTCGATGAAAGGCGGGTCGAGCGTATCGACGATGCTGTTTGAGACGTAAAGGAACCCGGTGCCACGGGGACCGCGCAGGAACTTGCGGCCCGTGCCGGAGAGGATGTGACAGCCGATCTCTGCCACGTCGATTGCGACCTGCCCCACGGATTGGCAGGCGTCGAGCAGGTAAGTGAGGTTATGTTTACAGGCGACTTTGCCGACGGCGGCGGCGGGGTTCACAAGGCCGCTTTGGCTGGGCACATGGGTGATGGCGATCAGCTTGTGCGCAGGTGTGACCATGGCGTCGAGGGCTTGGGTATCGATCTGGCCTGTCGGGTCTGACGAGACCACGTCGATGTACAGGCCCCGGCGTTTGGCCTGATGCAGAAAGGCGAGGTAGTTCGAGACGTATTCGGTGGCATGCGTCAGGATGCGGTCACCGGGTTTCAGGGGCAGCGCGTAAAACGCCATGTCCCAGGCGCGGGTGGCGCTTTCGGTATATGCGATCTCTGACGGGTCGCAGTTCAACAGGGCGGCGAATTCGCGATAGAACGCAGCCAGTTGCGGGGCGGCTTGACGCGCAGCCTCATAGCCGCCAAGGCGACGTTCCAAGGCCAGATGGTCAGCCTGCGCGTGATAGACGGCATCGGGCATCAGCGCCGCACCAGCATTGTTGAAGTGGATCAGGTCACGGCAAGCGGGGGTATCGGCACGCAGACGGGCGAGGTCGAGCATGAGGGCGTCCTTTTGGGCTTCGGACGGTTATTGAATTGCGCGCCTTTCGGCGCAAGGTTTTTTGTTTTGGTGATCACTTGGGTTTGGCGTGGGATCGTGCGTATTTGTGCAAACAGAAAGCTGTCGGTGCACGGGGCCTGCCGGGACGATTGGCGGTACAACAGGTGGGACGCCGGGTGACAAAGTCCCGCACAGGTTGGGTATTTGCGAAGGTGGATGGATAGGGGAGCGGGATGGCCCCCGCCAGCTTACACCGACAGACAAATATACTTCATCTCAAGATAATCCTCGATGCCGTGGTGGCTGCCTTCGCGGCCCAGACCAGATTGCTTCATGCCGCCAAAGGGCGCGACTTCGGTGGAAATGATGCCGGTATTCACGCCGACGATGCCATATTCCAAGGCTTCCTGCACGCGCGTGATGCGGCCGATATCGCGGGCGTAGAAATAGCTGGCGAGGCCGAAGATGGTATCGTTGGCGGCGTGGACGACCTCTTCCTCGGTATCGAATTTGAACAGAGGAGCGAGGGGGCCAAAGGTTTCTTCGTTTGTTACCAGCATGGTAGCTGTTACACCCGTGAGGATCGTAGGTTCAAAGAATGACCCACCCAGCGCGTGGCGTTTGCCGCCCAGCGTGACTTTCGCACCCTTTGCCACAGCATCCGCAATATGTTCTTCCATCTTATCCACGGCGGCCATGTTGACCAAGGGGCCGAATTCCACGGTATCCGATAGCCCGTCGCCCACGCGTGTTTTCTGCACCGCAGCGGTCAGTTTGGCGGCAAAGGCGTCATAAACCCCGGCCTGCACATAAATGCGGTTGGCGCAGACGCAGGTTTGGCCGTTGTTGCGGAATTTCGACAACATGGCCCCTGCGACAGCGGCATCCAGATCAGCATCGTCGAAAACAATGAACGGGGCGTTACCGCCCAGTTCCATGGAGCATTTCATCACCTGTTCGGCAGCCTGACGCATCAGGATGCGGCCAACTTCCGTCGAGCCGGTGAAGGTGAGTTTGCGCACGATGGGGTTTTCGCAGAACTCCTTGCCGATGTCGGAGGATTTCTTGGAGGTGATGACGCTGAAGATGCCTTTCGGCAATCCGGCACGGTCGGCCAGCACGGCGATGGCCAGTGCGGACAGCGGGGTTTCGGCAGCAGGGCGGGCGACAAAGCCGCAGCCGACGGCGAGGGCGGGGCCACATTTGCGGGTAATCATGGCGTTGGGAAAGTTCCATGGGGTGATGGAGCCGACCACGCCGATAGGTTGTTTCAACACGGTAATGCGCTTGTCGCGCTGGTGGCCGGGGATGGTTTCGCCATAAACGCGCTTGGCCTCTTCGGCAAAAAACTCAATGAAAGAGGCACCATAGGCAATCTCACCTTTGGATTCAGCAAGCGGTTTGCCCATTTCTGCGGTCAGGATTTTGGCGAGGTCATCCTGATTGGCCATCATCAGGTCGAACCATTTGCGCAGGATATTGGCGCGTTCCTTGGCGGGGCGGGCGGCCCAATCCTTTTGCGCGTGATTGGCGGCGGCAATGGCACGCGCGGTTTCCGCACGGCCCAGGTTGGGCACGGTGCAGATCACATCGCCACGCGCGGGGTTCACAACATCAAAGGTCGCGCCATCATCGGCTTGCACCCATTCGCCAGCCACATAGGCGCGGGTTTCGAGCAAGGAAGGATCAGCCAGCATGGCGCGTAAGTCGGTGACGGAATCGAGCATTGTGGCCTCCCATTTCGGATTTCTGCATGCAATGCATGGTTGGGGTGGAAAAGTCCAGTTGGGACAATGAGGTTTGATCAAATGTCAGCGCTAACGGCAGTGGATATATCCTATCAGAATGCGGCGTTCATCGCGGGTGGCGATGGTTATGCGGCACGTTGGGTGGCGGAGGCGGCGGCCTATCGGGCGGGTGCGAAGGGAACCTGTGATATCCCTTATGGCGCGGGTGCGCGGCAGGCGTTTGATCTGTTCCTGCCGGTGGGCCCGCCACTGGGCGTGGTGGTGTTTATCCATGGCGGCTATTGGATGGCGATGGATCGCAAGGGTTTTTCGCATCTGGCGGCGGGGCCGGTGGCGCGGGGATGGGCGGTGGCGATGCCGTCCTACACGCTGGCACCAGAGGTGCGGATTGCGGGGATGACAGTGGAAATTGCGCAGGCTATTCAAGTGATGACAGCGCATGTTCCGGGGCCTATTGTGGTGACGGGGCATTCGGCGGGGGGGCATCTGGCAGCACGGATGGGCAATTTGGGGGGTGTTCGCCGCGTGGTGCCGATTTCACCCTTGGCGGATCTTGGCCCCCTGATGGGCACGTCAATGAATGCGACTTTGCAGATTGATGCGGCAGAGGCTGCGGCAGAAAGCCCGGCCCATCACCCGCTACAAACCAAAGCACATGTCTGGGTGGGCGGGCAGGAGCGCCCAGCATTCCTGTGGCACGCCCGGACATTGTCGGAAAACTGGGGCTGTGATTGGACTGTGGCTGCAGGGAAACATCATCTCGACGTCATTGATGATCTGTGCGACCCGGCGTCTGCATTGGTCGATACACTTATCGCGGGGCTTTAACTGCCCGTGTGCATGCGCTCGATGTACTTGCGCATCTCTTCGGCCTCTTGCCGCGCGTCGCGCAGGCCTTCCATTGCGGCGCGCAGTTCTGCATCGGTCTGGGCGTTCTGGCTGATGAGTTCCGCCTCGCGCGTTTCCAGATAATACAATGCCTGATCGCGGGTTTCTTCGGCCTCGTGCAGCGATTGCGCCAGCCGGTCCATTTCGGCCATGTCGCCGCCTGCCACACGGGTAAAGCGGTGCAGCACCCAATAGGCAAACCACCCCAGCGCAAAGGCGGCAAGCAGGACAACGGCAGTTGCGATGATGAATTCGGTGCGGTTCATGGGTTATTGGCCGTTCTCGGGGCGGCGTTCGGGGCGCTGCGTGGGTTCTGTGGGTGCCACGGAGGGCGCTGTATCGGTGGTGTCGGCAGGTGCCGCCGTATCCGCCGTATTACCCGTTGCAGCAGCGCCTGCAATGGCGGGCTGCGCTGTCAGGACAAATGCGATGCGCCGATTGGCCTCGCGCCCTGTATCGCTGTCGTTGTCGGCAATCGGCGTTGCCTCGCCATAGCCTTTGGCGGCAAGCCCGGTCACATCAATACCGCGCCCCTGCAGGGCCAGCAACACGGCCTCGGCCCGCGCTTGTGACAGGGCAAGGTTGCCGCCTTCGCTGCCTTGGGCATCGGTGTGGCCCGCGATTTCCATCTTGATGCCGGGGCAATCGGTCAGAATATCGGCAAGCGCCGCGATGGTTGCCTGTGCGGCCTGTGCGATTTCGGCAGAGCCGGGTGTGAAGATGATCTTCTGCTTGGTCACAGCGGCGTCAATTTCGGCCTTGCATTCTTCCGGGGTGGGCAGGGCGGCCAAGGGGTCGAGTTCTTCGTCATAGATCACATTGACCTTGAAGGTCTGGCCTTGCCCGAGTTTGCCCGACAGCAGCTGGGTGATACGCGCCTTGGCCTGTTGCGAGCCTGTCACGCCCGCCACTTCGACCGTATCGGCGCGCACCAGTAGGGTGCCGTTTTCCAGCTCTCCCAGTGCCTCGATCCCGGCGAGCACGCGCACAGGCCAGCCGTTTGGCAGGCCTGCATCGGCGCGGGTGGCGATATAGACATTGGCCGCGCCGAATTCGGCCTTGGCAAAGGCATCCACCGCGTTGCGCAGCATATCATCCGTCAAGCGACCGCGCAGTTCGACTTTGCCGGTGTCGGCCAGCGTGGCGGTAAATTCGGCCGGGCCTTCGGCGACGGTCGCCTTTTTGGGCAGCGTGGCATTCAGCGAAAAGGCCGCAGGCATCGCCGTCTGCAATTCACCGACCACGCGGTCGAAGGTGGCCTGCGGGGTGCCTTCGGCAGCGGTCAACGTGACATCAGCATCCGAAAAGGTAATCGAGCCTTGCCCCAAGGCGGCCAAGGCCTTGATCCCGGCGATGGTGGCATCGGTCCAGCGCGGTGAGGGCACGCCCAGGCCGACGATGCAGATGGATTTGGAGGTCATGCCCGCCTCGGTCGCGGCGGCGATGATGCGGTCACGCGCGGGGGCGGTATCGGCGGCACAGGCATCAAAGCGGGCGCCGGTGTCATCGATCACAAAGCGCAGAGTAAATGGCGTCAACACCGGGCGGGGGGCGGAAATATCCGTGACCAGCGTCAGGCCCTGTGGTTTGGCCTTGTTCAGTTCGGCCTCAAGGCGGCGCTTTTCAGCCTCGGTATCAGCAATCGCGGTAATCGCCACGCGATTGGCCGACACGGAAATTTTGGATCTTGGCAGCATTGTCAGGGCATTCAGCCCAAAGCGCAGGGCGGCGTCCCAGCCATCCGGCGCGGGATAGGCGGCGGTTTCCAGCATGTCTGCCACCTGAGCGCCGGGTGACAGGGCGGCGGCAGCATCGGCCAGCGTGGTTTCGCTCATGCTTGTGGTGTCGCCGTCGGCCGTTTCGGGCAACAGGCCGATCAGTTGGATGCCATCATCATTGCGCAGCATTTCGACAGAAAATCGCGGCGCCTCGATCGCGCGGGCCGGGGTGACTTCGAGCGCGTCACGCACGCGGGCGGCATCGACTTCGGACCCGGCAAGGTTGACGGCACGAAAGCGCGCCGCCTCATTCGGGGCAGTGCCGGTCAGCCAGACTTGCAAGCCATCCGCGTGTACTGCGGCCCATGGCATGTTTTCGGCGGTCAGACGGGCGGAAACGGTGGTTGTAGACCGGTTTTCGACGATCAGTGCGGCGACAAACGCCACGATCATGGCCAGCACGGCGGCCCCGGTAAAGGCAATCAGGGCGATCAGATTGTGGGACAGGCGCATGTTGGTGGATCACAGACTCACTGAGGCGGCGCGCGATGGATAGGGCCTTGGACGCCAAGCTTCAATCAAAGGAATGCAGCTGCGGCGAGAAATAGCGCAAGAATGAGGCCGGCATCGCGGTTTGATCGGAAGATGCGCATGCAGTTTTCGGGATCGTCGATGTTGAGGCGGCGGAGTTGCCAAGCGAGATGCCAGCCAAAGGCCCAGACACCGGCCAAGGCGATGGCCATGGGGATAACGGGGGCGTTGATAAGGGCGAGGATGACGGCAATGCCGGAGAGCGAGACGGTGGCGACCAGAAAGCCGCGCAGCCATTGCGGGGTATTGGTGCCGAACAGGCGGGCAGTGGATTTGACGCCGATGAGGGCATCATCCTCGCGGTCCTGATGGGCATAGATGGTGTCATAAAACAGGGTCCATGCGATGCCAGCGGCATAAAGGACAATGGGGGGCAGGGTAAGGCTGCCCTGATGGGCGGTCCATGCAAACAGGGCACCCCAGTTGAAGGCGATACCGAGGAACGCTTGGGGCCACCATGTGAAGCGTTTGGCAAAGGGGTAGATGAGGACAGGAAGAAGGGCGGCGATGCCGAGGGCAATGGAGGTCCAGTTATAGCTGAACAGGATGGTGGCGGCGAGGGCGGCCTGCAGGATCATCCAGATGGTGGCCTGTTTGACGGTGACCTGACCGGATGGGAGAGGGCGGGAGCGGGTGCGGGCGACGGCAGCGTCGATATGGCGGTCGGTGATGTCATTCCAGGTGCAGCCGGCACCGCGCATGAGGAAGGCTCCGGCGGCACAACCAAGCAGGATCCACAGATCCCACATGCGCAATGATGTGGAGGCGGCGGCGAGGGACAGGCCCCAAAGGCAAGGGATCAGCAGCAACCATGTGCCAATGGGGCGGTCAGCGCGCGACAGGCGCAGGTCAGGGCGCATGATGGCGGGGGCATAGGTATCGACCCAGTTGCCACGGGGGGCATCGGCAACAGCCTCTGGCATTTGGGGGGGAGGGGTCATAGGTTTATGCCATGGATGAGAAGATCAGGCTTTATGTAGACCACGAGCTGGCGTTTGGGCAAGCGGTGCCGCTGACCGAGGGTCAGGCACATTACCTGTTTGGGGTGATGCGGTTGTCTGTGGGTGCTGGCGTCTTGCTGTTCAACGGGCGGGATGGGGAATGGCGGGCAGAGGTGGCGCAGGCTGGCAAGCGGGCGGGGATGTTGGTCTGTGCGGCACAGACGGCACCTTTGCAGATGCCGCCGGATGTGTGGCTGCTGTTCGCGCCATTGAAGAAGGCACGGACGGATTTCGTGGTGGAAAAGGCGGTGGAACTGGGCGTTTCGCGGATCATGCCGGTGCAGACGCGGTTCACGAACGCAGAACGGGTGCGGCAGGAGAAATTGCAGGCGCATGCGGTGGAGGCGGCGGAGCAGTGCGGGGCGACGTTTGTGCCGGAAGTGGCAGAGGTTGTTGCATTGGACAAGGTGCTGGACGCATGGCCTTTGGGGCGGCGGTTGCTGTGGTGTGATGAGACTTTGGCGGGTTCCTCCTCCGCCCTTGCGGGCGATGTCGGGGGGGCTTGGGCCATTCTGATCGGGCCGGAGGGTGGGTTTGCGGAGGCCGAGAAGGCGCGGTTGCGGGGCATGCCACAGGTGGTGGCGATGTCACTGGGCCCGCGCATCCTGCGGGCGGAAACGGCAGCGGTGGCGGCGCTGACGTTGTGGCAGGCGGCACTGGGGGATTGGCGGTGATCCGGGAGGCGGGGGCTGCGGACAGGAATGCCGTAGTGGCGTTTTTGCTGGGGCATGTCGACGGTGCGATGTTCCCGCTTTCCAATCTGCGCAATCACGGGTTGGCATTGGCCGATTTTGCCAGCGACCATCTGCATGCGATGCGAGTTTGGATCATGGGCCCCGGATTGCGCGGGATCATCGGTGTGACGCGCCAAGGTATGGTGATGCTGATGCTGCCGGGTGGGGGTGATTTGGCGGGTCTTGGCGCGGCGCTGCAGGGGATGACCTTGATGGGCGCTGTCGGGCCTGCCACACATGTGCGCCATGTGCTGGATGTGCTGGGATTGGCAAGACGGCCGACGGTGCTGAACAATGATGAGCCCGGGTTCACACTTGATCTGACCATGCTGCGAGTGCCCGCGCATCCGGAGGCCAAGCTGATTGCACCGGGGCAGGATGAACGCGCGCGGTTAGTCGCCTTTCGCACAGCCTATCAAGTAGAGGTTCTGGGCACCGACGCTAGCAAGGCCGCAGCGCGGGCCGAGGTGGATATCGACGGGTATCTTGCGCAAGACAGTCATCGCCTGTTGCAGGTAGACGGCCAGCCCGTCGCCATGACCGGGTTTAATGCGACCTTGCCTGAAATCGTACAAATCGGCGGCGTCTATACGCCGCTTGCCTTGCGCAACCGCGGGTATGCGCGGCTGGCAGTAGCCCTTCATCTGCAGGAAGTGCGGCGCAAGGGCGTAACGCGGGCGGTGCTGTTTGCGGCGAATGCGGCGGCGGCGCGGGCGTATCAGGCGATCGGGTTTCAGCCTGCGGCCCCGGTCGGGCTGGTGCTGTTTGATGGTGTGCAGCGGGTGGTGGGGTGACCGTTCCGGCACGCATCTTCTGCATCGTGGCGCGCAAAGCACCCGTGGCGGCGGTGTTCCGGCGGGGGCCGTCAAAGCAGGTGGCGCTGCTGGAATGGCAGCTTGCAACGAACCGGGTAGAGCTGGGGCAATGGCTGAAGGGGCGCATCTATGAACGGCGCGCGGATCTGTCACCGGATGGACGGCACCTGATCTATTTTGCAGGCGACCACCACTGGACGTCGGACCCGTCGGACATGCTGCGCGGGACGTGGACCGCAATCAGCCGCATGCCGTATCTGCGGGCCATGCATCTGTATGGCTGGGGGCACAGCTGGAATGGCGGCGGCATGTTTATCGACAATCATACTTATTGGCTGAATGTCGGGGAGCCAATGGGGTATGAAAGCGCTGGTCGTATCGAATGTGGGCTGTGCGCCACCGACACTGCACCGGAAGGTGTGACCCCGATGATGGGCGAAGATCCGGTGACGTATGTGCCGCGCCTGTTGCGGGATGGGTGGGTGCAGGTGGCACGGGGGCCAGATGGGCAGGGCCGACAAGGGCATGATACGACTGCCCTGACGTTTCAGAAAGAGATCAGGCCGGGGTGGAGGCTGGAAAAGATCTTTCGCACGGGCGTTTCTGCGGGGCCGTTGGGGAAGCCTTACCATGAAATGCACCGGGTGATCGGGCCGCAGGGAACGGTCGACTTTGCTGCGGAATGGGCGGAGGTCTGGGAAGGGCATTTGCTATGGGCGAACGCGGGCTGTCTGTGGCGGTGTGGGATGCATGCAATGGGTCTGGGTGAGGTGACAATGGTGGCCGATCTGAACGACATGCGGTTTGAGGCGATTGCAGCGCCCTATGCCGGGGTTGGGCCGGGCGATCTGCGAGACGCCACGTGATCCGGGTTGAGGTGAGCAAGGCCGCATGGCGCTGGCGCGAGGTGATTGCGGCGGGGGGGCTGGGGGCGACGGGGCTTTGGCTGATCTGGCTGGGTGGGTTTCTGCTGGGGCCGGTTGGGGCGCTGATACTGGTGCTGGCGGCGTTCTGGGGCATCACGGCCTGGCGGCGCATGCGGTTTGC
>JANNBG010000441.1:0-9641 GCA_031385205.1 Rhodobacterales bacterium | reverse complement strand
CTAGAGCATGTCGCCGTTGGTGTGATTCAGGATTCCCAATTTGAGAGTTTTGTGATTCGCTGATCTTGCCAGATATTGGGGGTCATGATGGGCAAACCACATCCTTTGGAGCTTCGGAGCCGGGTCATTGCGTTTGTCGAGGAGGGCCATGGGCATCGGGAGGCGGCCCGGCACTTCCGGGTGTCGCCGCGCTTTGTGAATGACATGGTGATCCTCAAGCGCAAGACTGGCGGTCTTGTGCCCGCGCCGCAGGGCAACCATGCCGAGGGCAAGCTTGCGCCCTACTGCGACTGGCTGCGGGAGCGGCTGGCGGCCAAGGGTGACCTGACGCTGGACGAGGTCGTGACCGAGATGGCGGCGGTGCATGGCGTGTCGGTGCATCGCGGCTCGGTCGGCAAATGGCTGCACCGGCTTGGCCTCAGCCATAAAAAAAACGCTGCTCGCCAGCGAAATCCTGCGGCCCGACGTGGCTGAACGGCGCAGGGTCTGGGTTGAGACGCGCCAGCCCGAGATGGCCAACATGCTGGATAGGCTTGTCTTCATCGATGAAACCTCGTTGAAGACCAACCTTGTCAAGACCACCGGCTGGGCCCCGGTCGGCCAGCGCCTGATCGACCATGCGCCCTTCGGCCACTGGCACACCCAGACCTTTATCGCGGGCCTTGGCTGCGACAGCCTGATCGCCCCCTGGGTTCTCGACGGTGCGATGAACCGCGCCAGCTTTGACACCTACATCGAGAGCCAGCTCGCCCCGGCGCTGCGGCCCGGACAGATCGTCGTGGCCGACAACCTGTCGTCCCACAAATCGACCCGCGCCGTAGAGTTGCTCCGCGCACAGGGCAACGACTTGATCTTCCTGCCGCCATACTCGCCCGACCTGAACCCGATCGAAATGGCCTTCTCCAAGCTCAAGACCCTGATCCGCAAGGCCGCGGCCAGGACCTACCACGCTCTCTGGCGACAAGTCGGTGAGGTTTGCGACCTGTTCCAGCCGCAGGAATGCCGAAACTACTTCATGGCCGCAGGGTATGGTCGCAATTGAAAGCGACACGCTCTAAGCGGTTGAAAAAGTGCATCAAACAGCGGATTTGCCATGCCAGATACCCCCCATTCCGATCACCAAACCAGAAACCGATTGTTTCCGTGTTTTCCAAAGCATCCCTGCATTACCCTGCCAGTGCCCCATTTCTGCCACGGGTCTTGGCCAAGTTGATCTCAACAAGTGACGCACAGGAAGGAAGCCCATCATGTTCACCGCTCTGCTCGCCCGTTTTGGTTTTGGCCGCAAAAACATCGTCGTCGTGGATGACCGTTTCGAGTCGCGCATGATGACCATGGGTCGCCGCAATGCCAAGGCTCTGCCTGCCGCTGGCCAGTCGGTTTTCAGGTTCCAGCACTGACCCCCGGTAACCGGAGCGCGGCCATCAGGTCGCGCACCTCTTGCCGCGCCGCGATGTTGGACAGGTTCAACTGATCCACACCGGTATCTTTCAGATCCATCACGGTCAGCCCGCGCGGGAACAGCTCGCGAAAGATCACGCGTTCCGAAAACCCCGGCGCCACGCGAAAGCCGATGCGTTTGGACAGGTCTTCCAGAGCCTCACCCACTTTGCGCTTGTTGTGCATCTGTTGCGCGCCCAGACGGTTGCGTAGTACGATCCAGTCGATGGGTTTTAACCCCGCCTGCGCGCGCAACTGCCGCGCGTTCCAGACCATCTCGCTGTAAATACTCGGCCCCTTCACACGGCCCGTTTCCATATCCATCCGCGCCAGCAGGTCAAAATCGACAAAGCTGTCGTTCAGCGGTGTGATCAGCGTATCGGCCAGCGAATGCGCCACCTGTGACAGGCGCGTATGGCTGCCAGGGCAATCGATCACGATGAAATCGCAAACCGGCTCCATCGCAGCGATGGCATCAGACAGGCGGCGGTCATAGGCGTTTTCACCGGGGGCAAGCGCGCTGGCCGCCACTTCGGGCAGATCGCGGTAATCGGGCGAGGGCAGGGTCAGGTTCATCCGGCCAAGGTAAGCCCGCCGGTTTTCGACATAGCGCCCAAAGGACTTTTGCCGCAGGTCCAGGTCCAGCGCCCCCACCGTATGCCCGGCCCGCACCAAAGACGTGGCCACATGCATGCAAGTGGTGGATTTCCCCGACCCGCCCTTTTCGTTTCCGACAACAATGATATGCGCCAATACAGCCCCCACAGGCAAACCCGCGCCGCAGCGCACCATTTTCTATACGTTGCGCCTTGCGGCTTGAAAAGCAGTGACCACAACATGGCCAATATGAAAAAAGGCGCACCGATTGGCGCGCCCTTATCCTTGCAATGCAGCAACGCCTTACAGCGTCAGCCCTGCATATTTATTCTTGAACTTGGATACGCGCCCGCCCGTATCCATCAGCTTGGCGTTCCCACCAGTCCAGGCCGGGTGCGCCAAGGGATCAATGTCCAGCGCCATCTGGTCGCCGTCTTTGCCCCATGTGGTGCGTGTCTGGAAGATCGTGCCATCCGTCATCTTGACGTTGATGGTGTGATATTCCGGGTGAATGCCGTCTTTCATCATCCCGCTCCTTATTCCGCAGCTTTGGTTTTGTAGGTGGTATCTTCCACGATCCGTGCCGATTTGCCCCGGCGTGCGCGCAGATAATACAGCTTGGCCCGACGCACGCGGCCACGGCGGACCACATCAATGCTGTCGATGTTGGTGGAATACAGCGGGAACACACGTTCCACGCCTTCACCAAAGCTGATCTTGCGCACCGTGAACGACGCCGCAATCGTGGCCCCCCCCTTGCGCGCAATGCAAACGCCTTCATAGGCCTGCACACGGCTGCGGGTGCCTTCGGTGACTTTATAGCCGACGCGGATGGTATCGCCGGCCTTGAAATCGGGGATGGTCTTGTTCAGCGCAGCAATCTGCTCCGCCTCGATCTGTGCGATCAGGTTCATCGCGTTATCCTTCATATCCTGCGGTGTGCCGCAGAGGTGATGCCGGGCCCAGAGCTTCTGGTCTTCAACCGGGTCCCGACCCAAGGGTCAGCCCGCCAGAGATGGGGCCTGCGTTTATGCACTGCCCTTTCAGATGACGCATTGCCGAAGCAGGCAGGTGCCAAGAACCAAAAGGAATCAGCTCCGCGGGGCAGTGTGCCCCCGGATCAGCGGCGTATAGGGGGTGGGGCAGGGTGGGTCAAGGGTGACCCCTTATGGTTTGCGCGCCAGATACGCCGCCCACAAATCCGGCCTGCGTTCCCGCGTAATTTCCTCGGCCTGCGCGCGCCGCCATTTGGCCACCTCGCCATGGTTGCCCGATGTCAGCACCGGCGGGATCGGCACATCGTTCCACACCGCAGGCCGCGTGTATTGCGGGAATTCCAGCAGACCAGCGGAGAAACTCTCCTCCTCCGTCGATGCTTGGTTCCCCAACACCCCCGAAAGCAGGCGCACCGTGGCATCCAGCACCGCCTGCGCCGCAATCTCGCCGCCCGTTAGTACGAAATCCCCAAGGCTGATTTCCTCCACCGCGTGATGGTCCAGCAGCCGTTGATCCACGCCTTCAAACCGCCCGCACAGCAGTGTCATTCCCGCGCACCCGGCCAACCGCTGCGCATCTGCCTGCACGAACGGCTTGCCCCGTGGGGAAAGATAGATCACTGGCCAACGGTCACGCGGCAAAGGCGTAGCGGCCGCGTGCAACGCGCGGTCCAGCACATCGGCGCGCAGGACCATGCCTGCGCCACCACCTGCGGGCGTGTCATCGACATCGCGGTGCTTTCCTTCGCCAAACGTACGCAAGTCAAACGAGCGCAGCCGCCACAGGCCCTGATCCAGCGCCTTACCCGTCAGGCTCGCCTGCAACACCCCCGGAAACACATCCGGGAACAGCGTGATGACATGCGCCACCCACGCGCCCTTGACCTGCGCATCCTCCATCAGGTCGCGCGGCGTCATGCTGGCCTGCATCGTCAGGCGGCCATGTGATTTTCTGGGCGGTGGATCATCAGACATGCCTGACGCATACAAGCTGCACGTCCGCGCGAAAAGCCCGAAGTCTCAGGCGGCCTGCGCCTCTGTCCCTTTGCCAAGCCCGCCACCCGACAGTTGCACCGCCAGCGCCAGTTCCACATTCGGCCCCGCCCCGCGTGTCACCCGTGCCAGCAGCGCCTCGCGCAGGCGGGACGCATCGACATGCGTCGCCATCGCCGCCAGATGCCGTGCAATCTCGGCCTCTGTCATCGTGCCCGCCGCATCTTGCAAGGGTTGCAACAGCCGGTCCGCCTTGGCGGTTGCCGCATCAAGACGATCCTGATCGGCCGAGCGTTCAGGCCGCGCCGGGCGCATACGGATCTGCCCGATCGGAATTGACAGGAATGACACAAAGACTGGCACCAATGGCGAATACAGCGGCATTTCGCCCGCTGCCACGCCAATCCCGCGCCCGATGCCGAAACAGACCACCACCAGCAAGGCCTGCAATGCCACCTGTGCCGCAATCGCCAGCCACGCATCTGCGCGGTGCATATCATAGGGCGCCGGCCATTTCTGCGGGCGCAGGATCATCTGCCACAGGGTGAATATGCCGGTAAAAATTGGCACCATTGTCCAACCATAGCCGCCAAGCCCAGCCAGCAACGGGCCCATATAGAGCATCGCCGTCGCACCCATCATCATCCGCACCATATCGCCTCCGTCAGCCGTACGCGCGGCAAGGGTCACTCCAGCCCGTCGGGCAGGTCCACCACAATACAGCGCGCTTTCAGGTCTACCAAAGGCACGATTGCAACCGTGAATGGCAAAAGTAAGGCGGACTTGCGACCCATGCCGCTGATTTCCAGCAGGTCCCCCGCCCCATGGTTGTGGACGGCCGAGATCGTGCCCAATGCGGCACCACCCGGATCGCGCACCTCCAGCCCGATCAGGTCGGCATGGTAAAACTCATCATCCGGCAAGCGCGGCAGCCGCGCGCGGTCGGCATACAGGCTGGTGCCTTTCAATGCATCCGCCTGTTCTTTGGTTGCCACGCCCGACACCCGCGCGCCAAGGCCACCTGAAACTGCACGGGTCAGGGTAATGATAAACGACCGCGTGCCGTCTTCGGTGTACAATGCGCCGTAATCAGCCATGGCTTCGGGTTCGGCGCAAAATGATTTCAGCCGCACCTCGCCTGCCACGCCATAAGACCCGGCAATCGCCCCCACGCAAATACGGTCATCGGCCACGCGTCAACACCTCGCAATAGGGGTCGAAATGATTGGTCGCACGGTAAGTTTCTGCCGTGTCATCCAGACACATGGCAATGTGCCGATGCACGAAGGTGGCCTTTTCGGCCACCATGCCAAAGGCCACAGCCGCGCCCGCCAAGGCAAACACGCCCAAACGCCGCGCAGCGGTTTGCACGCCCAACAGCACGAACAGCATCATGGCCAGCAGGATCACGCCCGGGGCCAACAGGATCATCAGGGTCATTGTTTCCACATCAGCTTGGGCCCCTAGGATTGGGGCGGTATCCTTTGACGCCGCCCCTGATGGAGTTACTCTTCCGCAGGCGCCTCGGCCCGCTTGGCCTTCTTTGCCGCGAGGTCTGTCATGCGCTTGCCCGGAACGGCTGCCTTGGGGTTAGACCGTACGGATTTGGGGCGCGCACCAGCCGCCTCCAGAAAGCGGGCCACGCGGTCGGTCGGCTGTGCGCCCTGACCCAGCCAGTGGGTGATCCGCTCCATATCCATTTTCACGCGGTTTTCATCATCCTTGGCCAGCAGCGGGTTATAGGTGCCCAGCTTTTCCAGAAAACGCCCATCGCGCGGCATGCGGCTGTCTGTCGCCACGATGCTGTAATATGGGCGCTTTTTGCTGCCACCACGGGCCAGACGGATTTTCATCGACATAACGGTAGTCTCCTTGCGTAGGGTGCGCGTCACGCGCACCATGGTTGGTTATTTCTGTAGTTTCTCGTGATGCCTGATGACTTCACTGATGATGAAGGTCAGGAATTTCTTGGCCAGAACCGGGTCCAGATCGGCGGCTACCGACAACTCTTCCAGCCGCAGCATTTGCCGCGCTTCACGCGCGGGGTCCGATGGTGGCAGCGCATGTTCTGCCTTCAGCCGTCCCACCGCTTGCGTCTGCTTGAACCGTTCGGCCAGCGTATAGACCAGAATGGCATCCAGCCGGTCGATGGCATCGCGGTGATCGCGCAGCAGGTTCGCGGCAAGGGTTGTGGTGTCGGTCATTGGGCCCTCGTCCGTCATTGTAATGCCTCCGCCGAAGGGTGCCGCCAGATGCCCATTGCGCCAAACATACTGTGGGTGAAATCGCCGTCACGCGTGGCCCCCATGCGTTGCGCCAACGCCTCTGACCGCACGTTACCAAACGCAATCAGGCTGATCGCCGTGCGCCAGCTCAAAGTGCCATAGGCAAAGGCCCGCGCCGCTGTCGCCGCCTCCATCGCATAGCCCTTGCCCTCAGCCGCCGCATCCCAGACCGTCCAGCCGATTTCCTGCTCCGGCCAGCCTTCGGGAAACCACGGGCCCGTCATGCCCAGCGGTTTGCCCGTGGCGGTATCGGCAAACACAAACATGCCATAGCCACGATGCACCCAATGCCCTGTCAGATGGCAGAAACTGCGCCACGCCCCGCCACGGTCCACCGGACCACCGATGAAACGGGAACGTTCCGATGTCATGCAATCACACCACGCCTCAAAATCCGACGTCTGCGGCAGACGCAGCGTCAGCCGCGCCGTGGTCAGGGTGGGGGCACCATGCAGGGTAATCATGCCGCACCGCCGGGATGACGCCAGATTTCGCAAACCTGTCCGTCGATTTTGCCCATCGCTTCAAACGCAGCACCAAGGCGTTTGGCCAGCGCAAGGGACCGGATGTTCGCGGGGTCGATCATCGACATCAGCGGGCCAAGGCCCACCACCGTTTGCGCATGGCGGCGCGCAGCAAGGGCCGCCTCAAAAGCATAACCCTGCCCCTCGTACCCGTCAAAGATATGCCAACCCAGTTCAGGCTCCGGCACGTCGGGGTCAAATCCAACACCCGTCCGCCCGGCAACAACGCCGGTTGCGCGGTCCTCGATCACCCACCAGCCATAGCCACGCAAGGCCCAATGGCCAATCTGCTGCAGAAACCCGTCCCATACCTGCATTGCATCCTTGGGTCCGCCGATGAACGCCGTTCGGTCCGACGCGCGAAACGCCACGATGGCAGGCAGATCGGCCTCGCACGGCGCGCGCAGGATCAGACGCTCGGTTTCCAGAACGGGGATGGCAAATGGCAGGGTCATCCCAGCCCCCGCAGATCATGGCTGATGACAACATCCGTCGCATCCGCCCCCTTCAGCCGCGCATCAATCACCCCGCCCAACCGCAGCCCCAACATGATCGACCGCGCATTGGCGGGGTCAATGTAATTGACCAGCCGGTCCCAGCCAAACGAAGCCCGTGCCCAGACCATCACAGCCCGCGCCGCCTCCATCGCTACGCCGCGCCCTTCGGCCTCTGGCACCACAAACCAGCCGAGTTCGGGTTCCGGATAATCGCTGGGGTGGTAAATCCCCACCTCACCCACATAAACGCCGCCCTCGTCCACCGAGAACGGGCCATAGCCCATCAGCGCCCACTGGCCCACTTCAGACGCAAACACCCGCCACGCCGTGGCCCGGTCAATCGGGCCACCTTCCAGGATCGACCGATCCGATGCCGCAAATGCGGCGCGATGCTCGAAATCCGCCAGCACCGGCATGCGCAGGGTCAGGCGTTCGGTGTGTAGGGTCGGGGCGATCATGCGTCACCCCCTGCGGTAAAGCGGTAGACGTCACCATCTTCAAACCAGGTCGGGCGCGCACCTGCAGCAATCTGCCCGCCAAGTTTGCGCGCGATGGCATGTGAGGCCACGTTGTCGCGGTGCACCTCAGCGCGCGCTGTGGTCAGGCCCAACGGGCCAAAGGCCCAACCGGTGATCGCGCGGGCAGCCTCGGTTGCGATGCCGCGGCCCTCGGCCAGAGCCGTCCACAATGACCATGTGAGTTCAGGTTCTGCACCGTCCTGCCACTGCATCGGACCAAAGTGGCCCAAGGGCAGCCCGGTCACGCGGTCTTCGGCGATCAGGCGACCAAAGCCGCGCATCACCCAATGACCGAAGAATGACGCGAATTGTTCAGCCGCCTTCTGTTCGGTCAATGGCCCGCCCGTAAACGCCGTCCGCCCTGACGCGCGATAATCCCGAAAGGCTGGCCAATCGGATGCCATCGGCGCACGCAGGATCAGCCGTTCTGTTTCCAAAACGGGCAGGCCAATCAATTGCGGGCGCGCAGCAAACGTCATTTCTCTATAAACCCCCGATTTTTCTGCGAAAAATCAAACCACGGGCCGGGGCCGTTTGCCCCGCCCTGAATTTTCGCAGAAAATTCGTGCAGCACGACCATCATTTCTTCTTCATCATCCCCGACAACCCCGCAGGCAACGTCATGCCGCGTGGCATGCCCCCCATGCCACCGCCCAACTGCCCCTTCATCGCCCGCGCCGCCTCTTCAAGCTGCTCCGGGCTCATCTTTGAAGGGTCCGGCAAGCCGCCCTTGCCCATCATCTGCTTCATCGCGGCCTTCATCATGCCGCCCTTGCCCATCGACTTCATCATGTCCGCCATCTGGCGGTGCTGTTTCAGCAGCTTGTTCAGGTCTGACACATCCATCCCCGCCCCCGCCGCGATGCGCTTTTTGCGGCTGGCCTGCATCAAATCCGGGTTCGCCCGCTCCCGCTTTGTCATCGAGTTCACCAGCGCAATCTGCCTGCGGATCATGCGGTCATCGAACCCCGCCGCCTCGGCTTGTTTGGCCATCTTGCCCATGCCCGGCAGCATGCCCATCACGCCCTGCATGCCGCCCATCTTTTGCATCTGTTCCATCTGCGATTTCAGGTCGTTCATGTTGAACAACCCCTTCTGGAACCGCCGCATCATGCGTTCGGCCTGTTCCGCCTCGAACGTCTCGCGCGCCTTTTCCACCAAGGCCACGATGTCGCCCATGCCGAGGATACGGCCCGCCACACGCTCCGCCTCGAACGTCTCCAGCGCATCCATCTTTTCGCCAAGGCCGACAAAGCGGATCGGCTTGCCGGTGACAGCCCGCATGGAAAGGGCAGCACCCCCGCGCCCGTCGCCATCCATCCGGGTCAAGACCACACCGGTGATGCCAACCTTTTTGTCAAACTCTGCGGCGACGTTCACCGCGTCCTGCCCGGTCAGGCCATCAACTACCAACAGGATCTCGTGCGGTTTGGTGATGTCCCGCACCGCCTGCACTTCGTCCATCAGCACTTCGTCGATATGCAGCCGACCTGCGGTATCGAGCATGTAAATGTCATAGCCACCCATCGTCGCCTGCGCCTTGGCGCGGGTGGCGATCTGGATGGCGGTCTCGCCTTTGACGATCGGCAATGTATCCACACCGATCTGGCGACCCAGAATCTGCAGCTGCTCCATGGCGGCGGGGCGGTTAGTATCCAGCGACGCCATCAGAATCCGCTTGCCGCCGCGTTCCGACAGGCGTTTTGCCAGCTTCGCGGTGGTGGTGGTTTTGCCCGAGCCTTGCAGACCGACCATCAGGATCGGGGCTGGCGGGCTGTCGATCTTCATCGCA
>JANNBG010000338.1:0-6347 GCA_031385205.1 Rhodobacterales bacterium | reverse complement strand
CTTGGCGGATGTCATGCGGTTGGTGAGGGAGTATGCACCCGCGAAGGTGCTAGTGAACTGTTCGGTGCCAGAGGCGATGGCGGCGGCGATGGATGTGGTGCGCGGCTTTGGCGTGCCATTCGGGGCCTATGCCAATGGCTTCACGCATATCACGCGGGATTTCAAGGCGGATCAGGCGACGGTGGACGCGCTGTTTACGCGGCATGACCTGACGCCGGAAAAGTATGCCGGTTTTGCGCTGGGCTGGGTGGGGCAAGGCGCCACGATTGTGGGGGGCTGCTGCGAGGTGGGGCCCGCGCATATTGCAGCACTGCGGGATGCGCTGATTGCGGCGGGGCATACCATCGTATGATGGAGTTCAGCTATAATCCGCCGGATGTGCCGTTGTGCATCCTGCACCGGGACGCGCACATTCTGGTGGTGGATAAACCGGCAGGGTTGCTGTCGGTGCCGGGCAAGCTGGAAGGGCGGCAGGATTGCCTGATCGCGCGGATTGCGGTGGAAATCCCAGAGGTTCTGCTGGTGCATCGGTTGGATTGTGACACATCAGGCGTGATGATCTTTGCGCTGAACAAGGTGGCGCAGGGGCATTTGGGCAAGCAGTTTGAAGGGCGGATTGCGCAGAAAACCTATGTGGCACGCGTGGCGGGGGTGATGGCCGGGGATGAGGGGCATGTGGATTTGCCGTTATGCGCGGATTGGCCGAACCGGCCGCGCCAGATGGTGGACCATGTCAACGGGCGGGCCGCGCAGACGGATTGGGTGGTGATGTCGCGGGGTGAGGCTGAAACGCGGGTCAGGATGAGGCCGCGTACGGGGCGGAGCCATCAGTTGCGGGTGCATATGATGACGCTGGGCCATGCGATACTGGGTGACCCGATTTATGGGACGCAAGCGGCCAATCGGATGATGTTGCACGCGGAAAGCCTGACAGTGCGGCATCCGGTGGGCGGGGCGTTTGTGCGGTTTGCGGCAGAGGTGCCGTTCTAGAGGCGTGAGGGAAGGCGGCGATTGCCGTGAAAGACGCGGACGATAAGGATGTGGTCTTCTGCCGCCCGGTACAGAACCAGGTATTGGCCTGCGACGAGGTGTCGAATGCCGGGGCCAAGGTCATAGCGCGGCTGGCCAGAAAACGGATGGTCGCACAGTTGCTGTATGCGGTGGTCAATAGACTTCAGCAGACGGTTGGCGGTCGATGGATTTTCAGCATGGATGAACAGCCAGATGGCTTTGAGGTCACGCTGTGCGCGCGTAGAAAATTTAATTTGCACGATCTCAGCTTTGGTTCACCAGACTGCGCTTGGCGTCGGCAATGATGTCATCCATGCTCGTCGCTTCGCTGATGCCACTCTCCAACCCCTCCTGCACCAGCCCGCGCAGTTCTTCGACCGTATAGCCCAGCAGATCACGGCGTTCCTGCCATTCACGCACCGCCTCGCGGATCGCCTCGGACGTTGAGGCATATTGCCCTGTCTCCACGACTTCGCGCACGAAGCCTGCCATTTCGGGCGTGAGGGCGATGGTCATCTTTTCGACTTTTCCCATGGGAGTCTCCTTTGTTGCGATGGTATGCTGATCGCATACCGTGGTCAATCACCACCTTGCAGCTCCGCGCACAAACGCTAGGCTTTGCGCCAGCCATAGGAGCCGCCATGACCCCGCGTTTTGCCCCACCATCGCCCGCATCCCGCCCTTTGTATGTTGTGGCACCCGAAGGGCTGGCGGCGTTCATCGACGCGTTGCCATTGGACTGGCAGGTCTGGCTGACGGCTGTGGAGTTCCGTGCGGGGCTGGGCGAGGTGCGCTTGCTGCCGGGGCCGGACGGCGTGGCGGCGGCGGTGGTGGGGTTTGGGACGGCGCAGGCACGGTTGCGCACGCGGTTTGGGGTGGCAAGAGCGGTGGGGGTGTTGCCTGCGGGCGACTGGCATCTGGAAGGCGCGTTGACCGCGGATGATCTGGGGGAAGTGGCACTGGGGTGGTTGCTGGCGCAGTATCGGTTTGACCGGTATCGCCCCGGCAAGCCTGTCAGTGCCTTGCCGCAGTTGGTGGTACCAGACGGCGTGGATGCCCGCCGGATTGAGGTGATGGCAGCGGGGGAGTTTCTGACGCGTGATCTGATAAATACGCCCGCATCCGACATGGGGCCAGCGGAGTTGCAGGCGGCGTTCATGGCGCTGGCGGAAGAGTATGAGGCCGCAACGCAGGTCTATGTGGGCGATGATCTTTTGACCCACAACTTCCCCATGGTGCATGCGGTTGGCCGGGCGGCAACGCGTGCGCCACGGATCATGGCGATGCGGTGGGGCACCACGGGGCCAAGCATCACGCTGGTGGGCAAGGGCGTGTGTTTCGATACGGGTGGCCTGGACCTGAAGCCATCGGCAGGCATGCTGCAGATGAAAAAGGATATGGGCGGGGCGGCGACGGTTTTGGGTCTGGCACAGATGATCATGGCGTTGAACCTGCCGGTGCGGCTGCGGGTGATTGTGCCGGCGGTGGAAAATGCGGTGGCGGGCAATGCGATGCGGCCACGGGATATTCTGACCTCACGCCTTGGTCTGACGGTGGAGATCAACAATACGGATGCGGAGGGGCGGTTGATTCTGGCGGATGCGCTGGCCTGGGCGGATGAAGAGAACCCGGAGCTGGTGGTATCGATGGCGACGCTGACGGGGGCAGCGCGGGTGGCGGTAGGGCCAGATTTGGCACCGTTCTTTACGGATGATGAAGCGGTGGCGGCGGTGTTGTGGCATTCCCCGTTGGACCCTTGCTGGCGCATGCCGTTCTGGGAGGCGTATGAGCCGCTGATCGAGCCGGGGATTGCGGATCTGGATAACGCGCCATCGGGTGGCTTTGCGGGGGCGATCACGGCGGCGCTGTTCTTGCGGCGGTTTGTGAAAGCACCCTATGTGCATTTCGACATCTTTGGGCATCAGCCGAGCGATGCACCGGGGCGGCCCAAGGGCGGTGCGGGGCAGGGGGCACGGGCGGTGCTGGGGTTGATCGAGGGGATGTGCGGATGAAGCTGGATCGTCGTGTGACGCCACATTCGGGGCGGGTGGCGCATGTATCGCTGCAGGGCCGCGTGCAGGCAGAGGCGTTTGTGGCGGGTGAAGCGATGCAGATCACGCAGCCCGTTGTGGACCTGTGCGAAGGGCCTGCGGGCGCGCGGGACAGGCAGTTGCTGTTGGGCGATGGATTTCTGGTGATCGAACGGCGGGATGGCTGGGCCTTTGGGCAGAGTGACCGGGGCGGTAATTGTGGCTGGGTGCCGGATGGGGCGGTGGGGGTGGCGGATCAACCCACGCATTGGGTGCGGGGCTTGGCGACGCATGCTTATGCAGAGCCACGGGTGCAGGCGCATGAGGTGATGGCGCTGTCGATGGGGGCGCGGGTGCATGTGACTGGGATGCAGGGGGGGTGGGCGGAAACGGGGTTGGGGTTTGTGCCCGCGATGCAATTGCAGGGTTTGAATGATTGGGAAACAGACCCTGTGGCGGTGGCGGAGCGGTTTCTGGGGGTGCCGTATCTGTGGGGCGGCAATTCTGCGGCGGGGCTGGATTGTTCCGGGCTGGTGCAGGCGGCATGGCTGGCCTGTGGGCGGGACTGTCCGGGAGACAGTGACCAGCAACGCAGCCTTGGGCGGGATTTCAGGGGCCGCACGCGGCGGGGTGATCTGATATTCTGGCAGGGCCATGTGGCGATTGTGACGGGGCCGGACCGGATCATCCACGCGAATGGGCATATGATGGATGTGGCCTGTGAGGGGCTGGGGGCGGCGATTGCGCGGATTGCGGCGGCGGGCGGGGGTGAGGTGCTGGCGCGTCGGCGGTGTTAGAGCATCCCCTGTCATCTGGTTTGGCATTGCTGTCAAAAATCAGTTCAACAAACCGAAACTAACGATTTGAGGACCAAAAATCTTCGAAGATTTTTGCAAATTTGTTCGAACAAATTTGGCTCGCTTCTGACAGTAAGGTTCAGATCAACCTCTCGTCACGCAATCCGCCCCAATAGCCGCAGCAGCGTTTTGCGTTCTGTCGCGGTCAACCCTGCCACTGTTTCCTCCGTCACCCGCGCGCCTGTTTCCTGCAAATCCGGGATCATCGCGCGCCCTGTTGGTGTCAGCGACAAAAGGGTCAGCCGTTTGTCGTGCACATCGGCCCCCGTGGCGACCAAATCTTTGGTGCATAATCGGTCCACCACGCCCTTCACGGTGGCAACATCCAGCCCGGTCAAGCGGCCCAGATGGTTCTGCGACAGGGTGCCGTGGTCGTGCAGGCGGATCATCACGGAAAACTGCGGGGGCGTCAGGCCATGGGTGGCGTGGCGCTGAAAGATGGCGGCATGGCGTTGGCTTGCAAGGCGCAGGATAAAGCCGATCTGCGCGTCCAGCACATAGGTTTCCAGAACGTCCGTCATCGCAGGCCATCCTTGCCCACCACATCGGCCACGACAAGCCCACCCACGCGCGCCAAAGGCCGGCCGGAATCGGTGACGGCGACAGCGACCATGATTTCGTCCGCGCGCGGGGCGTCGGGCAGGCGCACCTCGATGGCGTCAAAGTGTGACCGCACAAAGGCCGCATCCTTGTGGCCCAAGGGTACGTCCAGCGTATGCCCCGGCGCGCCCATCTTTTTGGCCGAGGGCACGAGGGCCGCGCCCTTTTCAACGGCCAGCCTTAACGGCGCACCCAAGCGGGGGTGCAGCAAGGCGGCGGCATGTTCCAACTCACCATCTTCACCCACCATGGCGGCCTTGCCATAGCTTTGCGCCTGTGCGGGTGTGATGCCCAAAGCCTGCACGCAGCGGGTGCCAAGCAAGCCGCCAAGTGTTTCGCCCATGGCCATCAGCGGTTCCAAGTCGGCCACGAACTGCCCGGCAAAGGGATTGCGGATGACCGCGACGGCGACGGCCTTGCGTGTGGGCAGGTTCACAGGTTGGCCTTGTTCCAGAAGCGTTTCCTCGACCCAGACCACGATTTTGCGAATGTCGGGTATCATCGCAGGCCATCCTCGCCCTTGATATCCACGGCGGCCAATCCACCTGCCCGGGCATGGATGCGGGCACCCGTGGTCATCACAAGGATCAGGGCCATCTCGTGCGTGCGGGGGGCATCGTTCACGCCGACCTCCATCGCGTCAAAATGGCTGCGGACGTAGGACGCGTTGATGTGGGTGATGGGCACATCCAGCCGTGTGCCCAGACCGCCGACCTTTTTGGCGGATGGGACAATGGCGCGGGCATTGCCAAGCAGATCGCGCATGGCATAGCCGCCGGGGGCGTGCCACAGGGCGGCGTGTTCGAGTTCTCCCGCAGCGCCGATGATGGCGCCCTTGCCGTAGCCTTCGACAACCGCAGGATCGCCGCCGAGCAGGTCGACAAGGCGTTTTGCCATCATCAGGCCGAGGGGTTTGAGGTCATCCATGAAGCCGGTGATGTCAGGCACATAGTGGCCAGCAAAGGGGTTGGTAATGATGGCAGTGACGGCGGCGCGGCGTAAGGGAATGGCGCACGCGGGGCCGTTTTCGTGAAAGATTTCTTCGACGGCGGTGACGATTTTACGGACAATGGGGTCAGGCATGCATCACCATGGGTTGCAGGATTTCGGTGGGGCCAAGGGTCCGGTGCTGGCCTTGCAGGAACAGGATGGCGGCATGGATCAGGCCGCGCGATTGCAGGTTTTTGGCCATGGCTTGGCCTGAGTCTAACGCGCGGCAGGTATCGGCAGAGGAGAGCGGGCCGTGGTGGGTGACGACGAGGTGCGGGCCAAGATCGCTGTCGGGCCGCACATCGCAGGCGGGTTTGCGGTGGATGGCAGGGTGGTGGGGCAAATCGGTGGCATTGGCGATGATGGATGCTGCGGCATCGGCCATGGCAGCAGTCAAGGCGAGCACGGTGACGGATTGGGCAATACCCCGCGTCAGGCTGCGCCCGCCAAGGCCGGATGTGGCCATGCCCCGGCTGGGGTTTGCCGCGTCAAGGCGGATGGTGCCAAGGGGGGTGCCATCAAGGGCGTGGATGGCGGTGGTGAGGGTTTGGGCAGGCGTCAGATAAAAGGCGATATCGCCGCCGTTGTTGACATAGGCGCGGGTGAGGCGGTGCTGCGCCATGTGGGACAGGATGTCATCGGCCACGGCACCTGCGACGGCGGCCATGGGGGTGATGAAGGTCTGGTTTGCGAAGGGCATCGTGGCATGGACCATAGCGCGGGCGATGGGGGTTTGGGGCATGCGTGCAGGGTTGGGCGGCTGGCGCAACTGGGGCAGGTCATCGACGAGTTCCTGCAGGACGTGTTCGAACCGCTGCTGGGCTGCGTGACAGGCGGCGATGCTGCCGGGGCCATCGGC
>JANNBG010000280.1:0-2645 GCA_031385205.1 Rhodobacterales bacterium | reverse complement strand
GTACGATCCGGATACTTACAGATGATCCGGACGAATTTGCGGATGGGCAGCGGTCTTTGACGGCCCCGAACGGCACGAAGATCGAAATCGACGAACTGAACCCGCCGCTGGTGCTGCCGCCCACCCAGCACGCCTTTGTCGTGCGCCGCCTTGCCGATCAGGCGCCGTGGATCATCGGCCGGGCAGGCATGCAATATCGTGATCTGGTGCCGTCGCGTCTGGGCGGCGCAATGATCGCCAGCCATATTCGCATTCCGGATGGCGGGCCGGTGCCGGATATGGTGCATTTTCATAAGGTTGGGTTTCAGCTGATCTTTTGCATCAAGGGCTGGGTGGATGTGGTTTATGAAGATCAAGGCGCGCCGATCCGCCTGAAGGCTGGCGATTGCTTTATTCAACCGCCTGAAATCCGCCACCGCGTGTTGCATGCATCCGATGGGATCGAGGTGATCGAGATTGGGGTGCCAGCAGAGCATGTGACAGAGATTGAGCATGTGATGGCATTGCCAACGCCGGACCTGCGGCCCGACCGGGAATGGCAGGGGCAGAGGTTCGTGTATAATCAGGGAGATAAGGCGGTATGGGGGCCATTCCGCATTCCGGGTTTCAAGGCGCGGGATACGACGATTAACGCTGGCACGAAGGGTGTGGCATCGGTGATAGTAGCGCGGCCGGATGGGGTGGCACCCTGGACGCGGCATGATACGGATATTCTGTTCAGCTTTGTGATGGCGGGGGGGATGACGCTGGAAGGCGAGGGCCGCGATGCGCAGCACCTTTCGCCGGGGGATGCCTTTGTGATCCCACCGGGGATGGCCACGCGGTATGCAGGGGTGACGGATGATCTGGAACTGCTGGAGGTGGCGCTGCCGGGGGCGTTTGCGACGACGGTGATGTGACGCGCACCACCGCTTGCAAACCGGGTACCGCACCCCCAAACTCTGACCAAACCGGAGGAAACCTATGTCCCTGCTGACCGCCGCAACCACAGTTCGCCACAACGCCTATGCGCCCTATAGCCGGTTCAAGGTTGGCGCGGCCATTCGGGCCACATCCGGCACTATCTATACGGGCGTGAACGTGGAAAACGTGGCCTATCCCGAAGGCACCTGCGCCGAGGCGGGGGCGATTGCGGCGATGATCGCGGCGGGGGATGTGGCGATTGCTGAGGTCTGCGTGATTGCCGATAGCCCGGCACCCGTACCACCCTGCGGGGGTTGCAGGCAGAAAATTGCCGAGTTTGCGGACCCCGGCGTGGTGGTCACGCTGTGCACCACGGATGGGGCAAGCCTGACCATGACGGTGGCGGACCTGTTGCCGGGGGTGTTCACGGCGGCCCACATGTCGCGCACATAATGGATGCGCGCGCGATATTGGAAGGGTTCCGGTTGGGGCGATTGCCGACACCGGATGCGTTGTCATGGTTTGCGAAAGGGCTGGCCACGGGCGAGGTGACCGATGCGCAGGCGGCGGCGTTTACCATGGCGGTGTGCTGGCGCGGGCTTGGCGATCAGGGGCGTGTGGCGCTGACACGGGCGATGCGGGATTCTGGGCAGGTGCTGGAATGGGATTTGCCGGGGCCGGTGATTGACAAGCATTCCACCGGGGGGGTGGGGGATTGTATCTCGCTTTTGCTGGCACCCGCCTTGGCTGCTTGTGGGGCCTATGTGCCGATGATTTCAGGGCGGGGTTTGGGGCATACGGGGGGGACGCTGGACAAGTTGGAATCGATACCGGGGTTTCGGACGGGGCTGACGACGGAACAGTTGGCGGCGCAGATGAAGCAGACGCGCTGTGCGATTGTGTCGGCGACGGCGGAAATTGCACCTGCGGATCGGCGGCTTTATGCGATACGCAATGTGACGGGGACGGTGACGTCGATTGATCTGATAACCGCGTCGATCCTGTCGAAGAAACTCGCCGCTGGTTTGGAAGCCCTTGTTCTGGACGTGAAATGTGGGTCTGGCGCGTTCATGAAGACGCTGCCGGAGGCGGAGGCTTTGGCGCGGGCACTGGTTTCCACGGCGCAGGGGGCGGGCTGTATGACATCGGCGCTGATTACCGACATGAGCCAGCCTTTGGCGACGGCGGCGGGCAATGCGCTGGAGGTGATCGAGGTGATGGAGACGCTGACGGGCACGTCGGTGAACGTGGCGTTGTGGGATTTGACGGCGGCCTTGGGGGGCGAGGCGTTGGCGCTGGGCGGGATTGCGGCGGATGTGGAGGATGGCGAGGGGCGGATCATCGCGGCGCTGGAATCGGGGGCTGCGGCGGAATGGTTCGGGCGGATGGTGGCGGCGCAGGGAGGGCCGCTGGATTTTGTGGAGCGCTGGCCGGACAGGTTGCCAAGCGCGCCTGTGATGCGGGAGGTTCCGGCGTTGCGGGACGGGTTCATCACGGCGATTGATGGCTATGCGCTGGGCAATGCGGTGGTGCATTTGGGGGGGGGGCGCCTGCGTGAGGGTGACCGGGTGAACCCATCGGTGGGGTTTTCGGATTTGGCCGGGATTGGCGAAGAGATCGGGGCGGGGGTGCCGATTGCCATGGTGCATGCGGCGACGGAAGAGGCGGCAGAGGCGGCGATACGGGCGGTACAGGCGGCGTATCACATTGGCGATGTGGCCCCGGATGAGCCTGCGCTGGTG
>JANNBG010000265.1:0-2094 GCA_031385205.1 Rhodobacterales bacterium | reverse complement strand
CCTGCCAGTCGGGGTAGTCCATCCGGCTGTTGAGCGACAGGATGCTTTTGCGGCCCAGCGAATCAACACAAGGCAGAGAATAGCCACACATGCCCAGTCCAAAGGACAGTGCCATTTCCATCATATATCTGCTGGAGGCGGTAACGGGGACGTCGGCCCAATCAAAGGCTTTGTCGGATTTGATGGCCATTTGCAGGATCGGGTCGATGGTCACAAGGTTGTGCAACAGGTAATGGCTGACCCATTCTGCAGGATAAGTTGTTCTGACATAGGGATTATCTGTACCTGACAGGGCATTGCGGACGATGTGCATGGTCACAAAATCCACGCCGAAGTGCTGCGCAATGTTTTGCAGAGACTCTTGCACCGTGCGGGTAAGCAAAACGGAAAGTTGCGGATTGTCCAGGCCAGTCGCAACCATTGCCGTGCCCCCGCAAATACATGTCATGTGGTGGTGTCGTGATGGAATCCAATAGCAGATAGTGGCGGGTTTACCAAACGGCAACTTTCGCCAAGGTTGTTTGCTGGCAAAGTGGCAAATTTTGATACAACCGCTGCGCGCGGTGCCTTTGCGCGCCCCCCACAACGGTGTGTGACGAAACTGACAGGCCCAGATGGGGCAATATTTGAAAGTTGTGAACTCCCCTAGCGTCAGGACATCGACCTATGGGGGATTGCGATGTTCACGACCATCCAACGCCATGAAATTGCAGAGAATACTTCACTGGTGAAGGCGATCTTCCGGCTGCGGAAGCGGGTGTTTCATGACCAGTTGGGCTGGGCAGTTCCGGTGACAGGGGACGAGGAACATGATGCCTATGACGCGATGGGGGCGACCTATCTGGTGTGGTGCAGTGACGACAAGGCAACGCTGTATGGCAGCCTGCGGTTGATTGCGACGACGCGGCCGACGCTGCTGCACGATGTGTTCCATGCAACCCACGGGCGTAATCCGGCACTGATTGACGCGGCGATCTGGGAAGGCACGCGGATGTGCATCGACGCAGCGGCGCTTGCGCGGGATTTCCCGGATATGGACCCGGCGGATGGGTTCAACCTGCTGTTCGTGGCGCTGTGCGAGGTGGGGCTGGCGCTGGGGATCACGCGGATCGTGTCGAATTTTGAGGCGTGCATGTCACGCGTCTATCGGCGGGCGGGGCTGGCCTATGTGCTGCATGGCCGGGCGGATGGATACGGGGCCAAGACGGTGCATTGCGCGTCGTTTGCAGTGACGGAACAGGTGCGGGCGGGGCTGCATGCGCGGCATGGGCTGCCGGGGCCGTTGTTCACGGCGCCAGCAACATTCCGCGCGATGGGGGTGGGTGCCAATGCGCGGGCCCGCGAAGTCGCATGATCGTTTTCGCAGAGTTGTTCATGCCGGATACGGCGCGGGTTTCAGGACATCAAAAGGACGGTGGTTGCCCCATGACGCTGCTTGACCTCTTTCACCAGGCTTTGGACCACGGCGGCGATGCTGTGGCGACGGCGCTGGGGCATGCAGAGGCGCACCTGGTGCGCGACCCGGCTGATACGGTGGCGCGGGCGATGAAAGGGGCGTTGCTGACACTGGTGACGGATGACGTGCTGACCGAGGCGCGGCGGGGGGATTACCGGCGCACGGGCATCATGCTGATGCAAGAAGTGCTGGCGCAATTGCCGCCCTTCAGTGCGGAGGGTGCGGTGACGCGGTTCGTGGTGGCGATAGGGTTGGCGGGGGTTCCGGATGCGGATGGCCAGCGGCTGGTGGCGCGACAGGTGTTGCAACGTGTGGTGCATTCGCCGGAATTGGGGGAATTGCAGGCGTGGCAAAGGCTGCGGGTGCAGGTGACGCTGGCCTGTCTGGCGCAGCTTGGCGGTGATGACGCTGTGGCAGGGCGGGCCTATGCGGCGGCCAGGGCCATTGATGCAGACGAGGCGGTGCGGCTGTTTTGCGCCTTTATGGACCAGCATGGCGGAGGTGCGCTGTGATGCAGTTGGATCATGTGGCCTATCTGGTGCGCAACACACGGAAAAGCCTTTCGGCGATGCGGGGCGAGGGCTGGTTACCGCTGACACAACCGTTTGAAGGCATGACGCAAGGATGCCGGGCGAGCC
>JANNBG010000222.1:0-5627 GCA_031385205.1 Rhodobacterales bacterium | reverse complement strand
GCTGCCCACCCAGCTTTCGGTCATGTTGATGGCGGGCATGCGGACATGCACTTCGCGCACGCCCGTGCCATGGGGCACGAGGTAGGCGGAGGCGAGCAGGTCTTCCATGCCGACATGGAACACCTCTTGCGATGTGCCATCACGGTGCAGATGTTTGACCACGCGCGGCCAGCCTGCGCGCGTGGCGCAGCCCGCGCCTGCGGAGGTGGTCCAGAGCAAGGTATCGGCATCAAGAAATTCGGCAGACCCGCCGCGTTCGGGGGGCAGATCAAAGCCACCTTGCACAAGACTGCGGGTGGTGATGTCGAATTCGACATGCCGGGTCATGTCAGACCCATCCAGCGACAGGGCGATCATCACGCGGGTGGGGTCGAACCATGCGGTGGCGGCCCCGCGCCAGTGCCAGACTTGCCCGGTATCCTCGCAATGCGCATCGACGTCAAAGGCGGTTTCCCAAGGGGCGTCATGGGTGGGGGTGATGTGTTCGGGCAGACGCAGCCACAGCCCGCGCGGGTTTTCAGCGGTCTGGCGAAAGGTGAAGAGCCACGCGCCGCGCCGGATGACTTGGCGCAGGCGATCAGGGCGTTCAAACAGCTCGCGCAGGGTCGCGACATCGGCGTCAAAGGCGGGGCCGGTCAGGGCGCTTTCGGTGCGGGCGTTTTGGGTAGCGGTAAAGGCGGCGATGGCCGCCGGATCGGTTTCCAGTTCGGAATGGGCAAAAGCCGTATTTGCAAGACCCGCCATCACGTCATCCTTCCTCTGTTCTGAACTATCTTCGGGGGTGAGCCCCGGCGAATGCCGGGGCGAGGGGGCAGACAGCCCCCTCCTCTTTCCAATACAGCAGACTGACCCCTCGCGATGTCGCCCGCAAGGGCGGAAGAGCAGCCCCCGTCAGGCGCTGTGCGCGCCCGCAGCCAGAGCGGCCACATTGGCCAACACTTCGGCCACAGGTTTGCCCGCGCCGATATCCTTGACAATCGCCGACCCCATGACGCAGCCATCCGCGACATTTGCAATCGCGCGGGCCGCATCGGGTGTGGTAATCCCGAACCCGACAATGACCGGCAAATCCGTGCTGGCCTTGATGCGTGCCACCTCTGGTGCGACATCGTCTGCCTGTGCTGCTGCCGCCCCCGTGATGCCTGTGACCTAGACATAATACACGAAACCGCTGGTATTTTGCAGCACTTTTGGCAGGCGTTTGGCATCGGTTGTGGGGGTGGCCAGCCGGATGAAGTTCAGCCCAGCGGCCTGTGCCGGAAGGCACAGTTCGGCATCCTCTTCGGGGGGCAGGTCGACCACGATCAGACCGTCGATGCCTGCCTCTTTCGCCTCAACCAGAAAAGCATCGACGCCACGTGCATAGATCGGGTTGTAATACCCCATCAACACAATCGGCGTGTCACTGTCGCCTGCGCGGAAATCCCGCACCATCTGCAGTGTGGCGGCAAGGGTCATGCCCCCCTCCAGCGCGCGCTGGCCAGCCAGCTGAATCGTCGGGCCATCGGCCATCGGATCGGTAAAGGGCATGCCCAGCTCGATGATATCCACGCCCGCCGCTGGCAGGCCCTGCATGATGGCAAGGGAGGTTGTCACATCAGGGTCACCGGCCATGAAATAGGCCACGAAGGCCTTTTGATGCGTGGCCCGCAGGCGGGCAAAGGTCGTGTCGATCCGGGTCATGCTGCTGCCTGTGTTTGTCTTCTGCCCTGTCATTTGCGGCAAGCCTGCGTGAAAATCAATGGCTGTTGCCCGTGCATCGGCACGGCGGCTTGAATCTATGCGCCGCCTGTCCTAAGCCCCGGCAGTACAATCGCAAAGGGGCGCTGAACATGGGTTTCAAAATGGGGATCGTGGGGCTGCCCAATGTGGGCAAATCCACCCTGTTCAACGCGCTGACCCGCACGGCTGCGGCACAGGCGGCGAACTTTCCGTTCTGCACGATTGAACCCAATGTGGGCGAGGTGGCAGTGCCGGATGCGCGGCTGGACACGCTGGCCGCGATTGCGGCATCCAAGCAGATCATCCCGACGCGGATGACGTTTGTGGATATTGCAGGGCTGGTGCGGGGGGCATCGAAGGGCGAGGGGTTGGGGAACCAGTTTCTTGCCAACATCCGGGAATGTGATGCGGTGGCGCATGTGCTGCGCTGTTTTGAAGATGGCGATATCACGCATGTGGAGGGGCGGATCGACCCCGTGGCAGATGCGGAAACCATTGAAACCGAGCTGATGCTGGCGGATCTGGAGAGCATCGAAAAGCGGCTGGCGAACCTTGCACGCAAGCTGCGCGGCGGGGCGGACAAGGATGCGGGCGATCAGGACCGGTTGCTGCGGGCGGCGCTGGTGGCATTGGAAAAGGGCCATCCGGCGCGGTCGGTGAAGGTGGCGGAAGATGATCTGCGCACCTGGCGGCTGTTGCAGCTTTTGACGTCAAAACCAGTGCTTTACGTCTGCAATGTGGAAGAGGCCTGTGCGGCCAGCGGCAATGCGCAATCGGCGCGCGTGGCGGCCTTGGCGGCAAGCCAGGGGGCAGCGTCGGTGGTGATTTCTGCGCGCATCGAGGAAGAGATTTCGCAGCTTGCGGCGGATGAGGCGGCGATGTTCCTGGAGGAAATGGGGCTGCACGAGGCGGGCTTGGACCGGCTTATCAAGGCCGGATACGCACTGCTGGGCTTGCAGACGTATTTCACGGTTGGCCCAAAAGAGGCGCGGGCCTGGACGATTGCGGCAGGCACGCTGGCGCCGCAGGCGGCGGGGGTGATCCACGGCGATTTCGAGAAGGGGTTCATCCGGGCGGAAACGGTGGCCTATGCGGATTATGTGGCGGGCAATGGCGAGGCGGGGGCGAAAGAGGCGGGGAAGTTCAGGGTGGAAGGCAAGACCTATGAGGTGAAAGACGGGGATGTGCTGCATTTTCTGTTTAGTGGGTAGGGGTGGGGATTTGGCGGGATGTTTTGCGTCCTTTTTCTGTCGGTGATCCGTCCCTACGCGCGTCACGACAGAGAGTTCGGTCATGAGTGTCAACGCATCCGGCGCAGAATGGTCGTGTTGCAGCTTTTCGCCCCTCAAACACCTGTTGGTTTCATGCGCATACTTCTGCTTCTGTTGAGCCTTGGACTGCCCGGCACGGCTTTGGCTGACGTCGATTTCCAGACAGACAAAGACGCCCGCGCGGATGTTGCCGTGATGGCCGGATGTTTTGACGCCGCGATGACGTGGGAGGACGCACAAGCCTGTGTGAACATCACCTACCAGCCCTGCATCGCGCGGCTGGGACGAAAGGCATCGCATGCGGATGAGTCGGCTTGTAACTATCGCGAAGTTGGCCTTTGGGAGCATCTGTTGCAGATCGAAACACGCAAGCTGGAGGCTTGGACAGTGTTGAAGGACAACCAGATCGTCGCGGAAAGCAGCCTGCGGCCTAATGCGCATGAGATTTTCTTACGCGGGGAACAGTCGTGGGCCGCATATCTGCGCGCGCAGTGCGATTTTCAGGTGCAGGAAGTTGCAGGGGGCACTGCCGGAATGACGGTAGGTCCGCATTGCGCAATGGACCGGACGGTCGAACGATTGTTCACATTGCGCTCGTTTCTGACGAAAATCATGGGCGAGGGTCAGCCATGATCCGTAGTATCTTTGTGTGGCTGTTGATCCTGTCACTGCCCGCGAGTGCCGATAAGTATGAAAAATGGGCGCGGGATTTCATCGTGATCCGGGCGCGGACGGAGGCGTGTATCGACTCAGCGAAAACGCATGCAGACGCGCTGGCCTGTGCCGGTAAGGCGACTGCGGCGTGTCTGGGTGCAAGCGGTGACTGGCCGCATTCCGAACCACGGGATTGCAGCAACGAAGGCAACGTTTGGCAGGCCATATACAGCGTGGAGCAGATGAAGACCCTGCAGCGCGCACATGCGCTTGATTTGCGCGACCTTTATTATGACAGCGCGGCATATGCGTCGCGGATGGACCGGGCCATGGAGGCGGAACAGGCGTGGCGGCGTTACGCGGGGGGGCTTTGCAGGGTTGAAGGGCTGATTGACGCGGAAAAAAGCTATGAAGAAAGGCAGGCTATTCCCCCCGATTGGTGCATAGAACGCATGTATGCCGCGCGGATCCTTTATCTGCGCAGTCCGCGCAACTGGCTAAGCCGCTAACACCGTGATCTTCAGTAATGGGCAGATTGCCCATCCCATCCTTTCCCTCTTGCCCCCTTTTGCCCACCCGGCTAAATAAAGACAACGGAAGCGTGGCTGAGAGGCCGAAAGCACTCGGTTGCTAACTGAGCGTGGGTGGAAGCCCACCGTGGGTTCGAATCCCACCGCTTCCGCCACCCCCCCAACGCATCTTGGCCTTTCCCGTGGCGCAGCCAGTGTTGGCCGCAGAGGTCGGGGACCGGGGCGAAACCGGATTGATCGAAGGATTTCCACTGGCATGCATCAACGAACACAGGCACTCTTTCACCCGTAAGTTGACTGTCCCGGAATCAGAGTCGCGACGCGGGACAGAGCCTGCGTTCAATCGATGATTGATGTCATTGAAGGGAAATTTATGATGGTCCGAATGGAGATCATGCGCACGGGGTGGATTTGGCAGGTCGCTTTGGGCCCGGAGGCGTTGGCGGGGGTGCCGGACACGCGCGCAAATGACCGCCTGGGCGGTTGGCTGGGCCACGACAGCGTCACCGTGAGAACCGACCCCGCACCGGTCCGCGGGACGCGCGGCAATGATGCGCTGGATGGTGGCAGCGGTGACCACGCGCTTTACGGCGGCAATGGGGATGACATTCTGTATGGTCGCTTTGGGCAAGACAGTCTTTATGGCGGCCGCGGTCAGGACAGTGTTTTCGGAAATGACGGCAACGACCTTGTGTTTGGCGGCATAGGCAATGACCTTTTGGTTGGTGACTCCCTGTTCGACTTTACGCATCCTGACCAGATTGATGGTGGTAGCGATACTGTCTATGGCGGGGCGGGCGATGACCGGGTCTTTGGACGGCTGGATGACGACCATCTGTTCGGCGGGGTTGGTACCGACTTTTTTATCGGCGGCACAGGAAACGACGTCATTTTTGGCGGCGCGGGCAATGATCGAAACCTGGTGTCGAACGGGGATGACGACATGTTCGGCGGCACTGGCGATGACACCCTGACGGACGGCCTTGGTGCCGATGACTTTACGGGGGGCGCGGGTGCAGACAGCTTTGTCTACCTGATTGATGATGACGTCGACCGCGACGAAGGCGGACCGACCGCAGATTATGGCGTGGGCGATGACCGCATTCTGGACTTCAGCCTGGCACAGCGCGACACGTTCGTGGTCAACCTGTCACTCGCCAATAACGTGGTGGTTTCCGACATCGTTGATGACGGGACCAGCACCGCGTTTATGATAAGCTATGGCGAGGTCATCACGCTTGTCGGCTTTTCGGGTCAGGATTTTAAGGATGGGTTGCGGTTCGACAGTGTGGACGACATCAACGCGCTGTCGCAGGAACTTTACGGCTATGACGCTGTCCGCCTTGAAGGGTTCGATTGAACCTTGCCGGTGCTGGGGTCACCACGAACCTGGCACCGGCGCATGGCCATGGTGAGATTGGCAACCAAATCATTGATCGGTTCAGGGATG
>JANNBG010000178.1:0-3218 GCA_031385205.1 Rhodobacterales bacterium | reverse complement strand
GCTGCCCGAACGGAACATCACCGTGGGCACTGTGCGGCTGACGGATTACAACTTCAAAAAGCCCGATGCAGCCATGAAAGTGGAGCGGAAGGGCGATGCCTCACACGCGCATGGCAAGATCGAAAGTTTTGACTACCCGGGCGATTATGAGGATGAGGCAAACGGCAAAGGTGTGGTGGCGCGCCGCATCGCTGGTGAACGCGGCACCGATGCGCTGCACCACGCATCGGGTGATGTGATAAGTCTGTCATCGGGCCTGCGCGTGACCGTGAAAGGTGACGATATTCCCGGTGTTACGGGCGACACATTCCTGTGCATGATGGCGACACACAGCTATGAAGCCGAAGGCTATGGCAGCGATTCCGGCGGATCGGCCGGCGAGACGACATATCGAGGGTCATACACGCTGGCCTCTGTGGCCGTGACATTGATCCCTCCCATGCGGGCCCGTCAACCCGTTGTGCAAGGGCCGCAAACAGCCGTGGTTGTGGGCGCAGGCGAGATTGATTGCGACGAATACGGGCGCATTCTTGTGAAATTCCATTGGGATCTGGATGCGGCCCATTCCATGCGCTGCCGCGTCAGCCAGATTTGGGCGGGTCAGGGCTGGGGCGGCATGGCCATTCCACGCATCGGGATGGAAGTGATCGTCGAATTTCTGGAAGGTGATCCGGACAAACCGCTGGTCACGGGTTGCGTATATAATGCCAAGAACATGCCGCCCTATGCGCTGCCTGCGGGCAAGACGCGCACATCGCTGCGGTCCAACACCCATGCGGGCACGGGCTATAACGAGATCAGCATCGAGGATGGCGCGGGCAAGGAAGACGTGTTCATCCACGCGCAAAAGGATCTGACGCTCAAAGTCCTGAACAACGAATCGTCGAATGTGAAGAAAAACCGCATCGCAACTATTGGCGAGAATGACACAACCACCGTGACCGGCAGCAGCATGCAGCGCGTGGGCAAAAGCCATTCGACCACAGTGGGTGGTGGGGGTTCTGCGGTGACAGGTGGGGTATCGGCCCTGATCGCCGCCGGGGGTGCGCTGTTGAAGAAAGGTGCCAACGAAGTGGGTGCCGGGGGTGCGCTTGGCTTTGCCAGTGATGTGGCGGGTGTGGTCGACAAGGCCAAGGAAGTGGCCGCCGTCATTCAGAAAAAGGTTTTCGGCGATTCTGGCGACCACAAGACAATTGCAGGCACGGCACAAGCCGCCGCAGGCAAGCTGGTGGCAGACCTGTTGGACCAGATCATGCCCACAGCAGGCATCATGACGACGACGGTGGAAAAGTTCCGCTCTGACACCACGGGGATTGCATCAACCGAACAGGTTGGCGTGGTCAAATCGACGGTGGTGGGTGGCATTTACATGATCGCGGTGGGCGCGATCATGAAAATCGTGGTGGGTGCAAAGTACAGCCTGCAAGCCAACACGTCGATCACGGCGCGCACCAAAAAGCACACGCTGACGGCCAGCGAGAAGTTTGTCATCGCAGGCCCCGGCGGGTCGATCACGATTGACAGCAACGGCATCACGATCAAGGCGATGAAGATCGACATCAAATCACCATCGGTGAACTTTACCGCAGGCGCGCCTGACGCGGTCGAGGCACTGTCATCGGACAAACCCTTTGTGCAGGACTGCAAGTAACAGATCATGGCATTGCAACGCTTTTCCATCGCACCTGCCACCAGTCAACGCTATTGCGTCTTGCTGGCGTTGGACGGGTTACAGGGCATCTGGCGTGACATGGGCCTTGTGGATGTGGACACCTACCTTGTCACGGCTGCCGCACAGGATGCGGTGCGCAAGGTCGGGCCCTTGGCCGCAACGCCGTCGCATGATGTGGCCGAGGCGGTGCTGAACGCGGTGGAGGCTGCGGGCGGGCCGGATGCAGTGCGCGTGGTCTGGCAGTGGTTTGAAACACTGGGCGGTGCGCCACATTCGGAAAGTCTGCGCTATTGGGCAGCCTGGATGCAGGATCATGCCGATGGGGCGGATGTGCCGGGCATGAATACCGATTGGCTGGAGGCGGTTCTGGTGTCCTGTCAGCAGGATGTAGTGACAGTGAATGCAGCGTTTCTGGCGGGGTTAAAGGCCAAATTGGCCCCCCTGCCCCTGTCGGATTGGGATATGGGTCTGCATGCCGACCATCAGCTGTGCTATCACGCCACGGGCGATGATGCATCGGGCGTCACATTGCTGGCGCTGCAGGCGGAGCAGCACTGTCGTCTGATGACGGCCTTCATGCGCAAATGGGCCCAGATGGTGCCCGCACCCATGCAACAGGATCTGTGGCGCGGGGTCAGTGCCAACCTTGCCGCGCGCGGCGGGGTGATGGCCCCGGCGCTGGCAAAACTGCCGCCGTTTGAGGCAGGCATTCTGCATGCCTTGGGGGACCACTGACATGGCCGTTGCCCTGCCCCAGGATTTCTTTGACCGCGCGGCGGTCTATCAACTGGCAGTTTACCGCACCCGATTGCATGCTGACCTTACCCAGACCTTGGCCGTGGCCGACCGCACGCCCACAGACCGCGCACAGTTTGAACAGTTTTTCGCATCGACCTGGGACGAGGCGACCCTGACGCACGCCCTGGTTGACTGTGCAACCATCGGAAAGTTTTACAAAATCCGCCTGACCCGGAATAAATGGTCGCAATCGCCCCTGCATGCCCGCTATGTTGCGGCCATGATGGATGGGGGTGATGGTGGCATCACACTGGCCGATGGCATTGCTGCCGTTCATCAAAATATCGTGGAGCAGCACTATGCCTGATCTGACACGCCCGCAGGAAAGACCCCGGACATGAGCTTTCCCGGTGCAAAATCAGTTGATCAGGACGCATTGGAAACAGGCCTTGCGCATGTGTTCTTTTCGCCGGTGGAACCTTACGAGCTGGCCAGCGCCCCAGACCAGCCTGCCCCGCTGCGCGCCTATGCGCTGATCGACGCCTCGCAGAACCCCGAAATCGCCGTCCTGATGGATGCGTTCGACAGCCCGGCGCGCTGCTTGTTTGATGGCGAAGAGGGCGATGATCTGGCCGGTGTGGCACCCTGGCTGGTGGAACTGACGCGGTTTGACGATGCGTGGGATTGGTTCGTGACCGAAGGTTATGGCAAGAACTGGGGCATCCTGATCCATTCGCGGCTGGAAATGTCCAAACTGAAGACACAGCTGAAGCGGTTCCTGAAAATCACCGATGATCAGGGCAAGACC
>JANNBG010000156.1:0-5119 GCA_031385205.1 Rhodobacterales bacterium | reverse complement strand
GGTGACCTTGGCATTGCCGGGCGGGCGGGATGTGACGCTGCTGGCGCGGCCGGCGCATGCGGCGTACTGGCAGGACAATCCGGGGCTGTTCCACAAGGACATGGCACAGGCAGGCACCGGCGCGGCGCTGACGCGTGAGGTGTTGGGCAAGACGCTGCTGACGGGGCGCGATGGCGCGGAATGGGCCGAGATGCGGGCCGAACTGACGGGGTTGCTGGGCCAGTCGAAAGCATGGTTTCGCCGTCCTTTGGCGGCGGCGACGGGGGTTTTGGCGGATGGGTTGGCGCGTGACGCGGGCAGGCCCTTTCTGGACCAGTGCATCACCTGGGCGATTCAGGCGATCTGCGACCCGCTGTTTGCAGCACCGCAGTGGGACCGGGCGGCGCATGATCTGGTGTTGGCCTTGAATGACGGATTTCTGGCGCGGCTGGAAGGTGCGGCTTTGCCCGATGGGTTGCAGGCGCAATACACGGCGCTGATGGCGCGTATCGGGCAGGACCGGGGCGCCAATAGTGTGGCGGATGTTGTCATGCAGCAGGGGGCATCCGAGGCGCAGTTGCAATCCATCGTGGGCGGCATGCTGGCGGGCAGTTTACACATCAACGCGCTGTCGCTGTTTTGGATGCTGGTGCAGGTGGCGGGTGATGCAGGCTTGCAAGACCGCATCGCGGCGGAAAGCGGGGGGGGTGGCACGGCGCGGGCGGTGGATACACCCCTGGCCTTTGCGACCGTGCGCGAGGCGCAAAGGTTGCGCCCGGTGATGGCGTTTATCGAACGGCAGATGGTGTCGGATGCGATGATCGATGGCTACCTGTTGCGCGCAGGCGAGACAGTGCTGTTCAGCCCATGGTTTGCGCAACGGGACGCCGAGGTCTGGGAAAACCCGCTGCAGTTTGACGCCAGGCGGTTTCTGCCGGGGGCACGTCACGCCAAGGGTGCGGCCTTTCCGTTTGGTCTGGGGCCGCGCATGTGCCCGGGCATGAACCTTGTGAACCAGCAACTGACCTTTGCGCTGTCCACCTTGTGCCGTGCCGCACGCTTTTCACTGGCGGCTGATACGCGACCGGGCGATCTGGGCTGCATGTTCCGCATCAATCTGGAACCGCGCGGGCCAGTGCGGCTGGTGCTGAACCGCCGTGTGCCATTGCAATCTGTCATCAAAGGAGACCGCCATGCTGTCGATGCGCTTTGAAGATCTTTTCGCGACCATCCTGCGGTATCCCGACCGGTTGGCGATTGTCACACGCGATGCGCAGCTGACCTATGGCCAGCTGGGTGCGCGGGTTGCGGCGATACACGCGGCGCTGATCGGCACGGGCGTGGGCCCGGTGCTGGTGCATGGTCACAAGGAGGGGGACGTGATCCCGGCCATGGTGGCGGCAACCTGTGCCGGGCGGGGGTTTGTCTTTGCGGATACCAGCTATCCTTTGGCGCGGATCGCGCAGATCGTGGCGACCTGCGGCTGCGGCGTGGTGCTGCGCACGGATATGGCGGCACCCGACGTGCCTTTGCCGACGATTGTGACAGAAGACCTTGCCGATGCAGTTTTGGGCAACCTTGCACTGGATGCGGCATCCGAGGGGCGGTTGTTCTATATCACCTTTACGTCGGGCAGCACGGGCGAGCCGAAGGGCATTCCGATCAAACGCCGGGCGTTTGCGGCCTTCATGGATTGGTTCGAGCCGCTGAATACCGGGTCATATGGCGGGCAGCATGCGCATGTGTCGCATGCGAGCATGGCGTTCGATATGTCACAGAGTGACCTGTGGACCGCGCTGTTTGCGGGGCGCACGCTGTACCTTTTGCACCATGCCAACAACCTGAACCCGCGTGCCAATCTGGCGCAGATGCAAAGTGCTGGGGCGGCACCGGTGGGCACGATGACGGCGACGCCTGCGTTTTTCGCGCTGATGCTGGAAGATGCGCAGTTCAATGGGGACATTTTTCCAGACCTGCGGTCCTTCTGGATTGGTGGCGAGTCGGTGCCGAAACCGCTGTTGCGACGTCTGTTGGACCGCTTTGCGGGGGCAGAGATTCATCATGCCTATGGCCCGTCGGAGGTGACCTGCATCACGCATAGCCAAAAGCTGTGCATGGCAGATCTGGTGGCGGAGGCGCCGTTGCCGCTGGGACCACAACAGATGCGGATGCGGGTGATGGTGGATGGTGGCGATGGTGTGCTGTCGACATCAGGAGAGGGGGAAATTCTGCTGGTGGGGCCACAGGTGGCCGACGGGTATTTGCCGGCAAGTCATCCCGGCAATGCCAGTTTCGGCTGGCACAACGGGTTGCGCAGTTATCGCACGGGTGACTTTGGCCGGGTGGACGATGACGGCGGCCTGACGATCCGGGGGCGCATCGACGGGCAGGTCAAGGTGAACGGCTTTCGTGTGGAACTGGGCGAGATTGAGCGCAATGCCATTCAGGTCGAGGGGGTGAAAATGGCGATTGCGGTGCAGGCGTCGGAAGGGGCCGCGACACGGGGGCTGATCCTGGTGTTGCAGGGGCAGAATCTGGGCGAGGCGACGATTGCGGATGTGCGCAATCATCTGCGGCAAAAACTGCCGGCCTTTATGCTTCCGGCCAAGATCGTGGCGGGGGATGATCTGCCGATGTCACTGGCAGGCAAAATCGACAGGCGTGCGGTGCGCGAGCGTTTCGGCATGGTGTAAAAGCAGGCCAGACTTGCGGGAATGCCTCGGCGGTGTATGGTCAGGTTTCCCCTGCAGGACATAGGCTTGTTCCATGCTGTCACTGCCGTTGTCATTTTTCATTGCGTGTGTGCTGGGCATCCTGCTGCTGCGGGAATGGCGCAAGGAAGGTGACTGGACACTGTCGCAGCAGCTGTTTGCCTGGCTGGTGGGGGTGTGCATCGTGCAATCCCTTTTGGTGGGGATGGTTTGGACCTATGGGTTTGGTGGGCTGAAACCCATCATGCCGGTGACGGCGTCGATGCTGCCTGCGCTGGTCTGGGCGAGTTTTCGCACGCTGGTACGGCCGGCCCCGCAGTTCACGCCGACAAAAATCGGGCTGCTGGCGATGCCGACGCTGGCAGTGGTGCTGGCGTTACTGACGTTTCAGGACGCGATCGACGGATTGCTGATTGTGATCTTTCTGGGGTTCGGGGTGGCCCTTTGGCGCATGGGGCATGCGGGGCCGGATGCGCTGCAGGGCACGCAATTGCAGTATTCGATGCAGACGCATCGGGCGATGCAAGGGGCGGCGCTGTCTTTGCTGCTGAATGCGGTGGTGGATGTGGCGATCATCGTGGATTACCAGATGGCGGACGGGCGGCATGTGCCGGGCATTCTGAGCGTGTTCAGTGTGTTAAACCTGATCGTCATCGGATTGCTGGCGCTGTTGGCGAGCGAAGGCAACGCGGCGCAGACGGATGACGCGGTGGCGGACCCGGTGGAAAACGGGGCAACAGACGACGATGTGGAGACGGCTCGGCGCATCGAGGCGTTGCTGCGCGAGACACGGCTTTACGCGGACCCGGACCTGACGCTGATCCGCATTGCGCGCAAGGTGGGCATACCGGTGCGGGGCATTTCGGCGGCGATCAACCGGCACCACGGGATGAACGTGTCACAATATGTGAACGGCTTTCGGCTGAACGAGGCGTGCCGGTTGCTGGCGGAGACAGACCTGTCGATCACCGAGGTGCATCTGGATGCAGGGTTTCAGACCAAATCCAACTTTAACCGTGAATTCCGGCGGCAGTTCGATATCAGCCCGACGGAATGGCGGGCGACGCACCGGGCGGGGGTGCATCAGGGCAAAAAAGAGCCGCCCACAGCCATGCGCCGGGGCGGCAGTCGGGGAGAGGATGTGTAACTGCGTCAGGCCTGGCCGGTCATGGCCAGACGCAGGGGCACGCGGGTGGCGTGCAGGGCGGGCAAGCCGCCACCGATGGCGCCGATGACCATGGACAGGCCAACGGCTTGCAGGATCAGGGGCAGGCTGAGGGCCAGCTGAAAGCCGATCTGCATCTGATCGGCACCTGTGGTGGATGCGGTCCACCCATCCAGCACGACCCAGGATACGCCGACGCCGATGGCAGACCCGATCGCGGTCAGCACCATCGCCTCGACCCAGGTGCCGATAAAGGCGGCCGTGCGGCTGAAGCCGATGGTGCGCACGGTGGCGATTTCGGTGATGCGGTCGGACACAGAGCTGTACATGGTGGTCATGGCGCCAATCACGGCCCCTGCGGCCATGATGATGGCCAGGGGCCAGCCAAGGAACAGGATCAACCGGGATGTGCCTTCGGCCATGGCGGCAAAGAAGGCCTTTTCTGATGTGACCGGCAGGCTGATGGGGGCCTGTGCTGCCGCTGTGACCAAGGGTTGAAGGGCGGCGGCATCGGTCAGGCGCAGACGCAGGCTTTGCACAAGGCCGGGGCGGTTGAACAGGCTGCGCACGACATCGGCATCGGCCAGCATTTCACTGTCTTGGGCCGATCCGCCGGCATCCAGAATGCCCACGACCGACCATTCCGACGCGCCGAATGTGATGCGGTCACCCAAGGCCAATCCGGCGTAATCCTGTGCCAACCGCTGACCGACCACCAGTTCGGCGGCCCCCGGCGTGAACATGCGCCCGGCGCGCAGGGTGACAGTGGGGCGCACTGCCATGCCCATATCGCCCACACCGCGCAATGACAGGGTTTCAGACAGGCCTGATGTCTTGACCGTGGCATCCACCGGCACCACCAGTTCGGGCGAGATGATGGGTTTGCCTGCCGCCGTGGTGGCAATGCCGGGCAGGGCGCTTATCAGATGCCGTTGTGCAGTTTCGATCTGGCTGCCCAGTTCGGTGGCGGCCCCCGACCCCAGCACTATGGCCACATCATCCGACCCGGCCCCGGACAAGGTGGTGCGAAAGCCGTTGGACATGGCAAGAAAGCCCAGCAGTACGGTGACGACCAGGGCCACCGACATGACCATGGACAGAGATATCCACTTGCGGCGGCCCAGACTTTTGATGTTCGCGCGGCTGAGTGCCACGGATTGACGCAACAGGGATGACATGGTCACGCTCCTTTCAAAGCGGCGCGGGTCGAGACGCGCATTGCGTTTATGGCGGGAATGCCGCCGGTCAGCAGGGCAAAGCCAAG
>JANNBG010000139.1:0-1731 GCA_031385205.1 Rhodobacterales bacterium | reverse complement strand
GTACCAATCGCAGCGCCACCTTCCACTGCGGACTTCACCTCGATTGCGCGGGCGGACAGGGCCTTTTTCAGGGCGTCGGCATCCCAAGCGGTAGTGACGGCGGCCTTTGCATCGGCAAAGGGGATCGGTGCAGCGGCGACGATGCTGTCCAGACGCAGGGCGACAAGGCCGCCTTCTTCCAGCAGGATCGCGGTTGGGAAATCACCGTCGGCCACGGCATCGGCGGCGGTGCGAAAGCCTTCGTAGCCTGCCATCGGATCATCATTCTGCCCGCCGGGCACATAATCCAGTGCCGCAATCTGCATCTTTTGTTCGGTTGCCATATCTTCCAGCGTGGCCCCACCGGCCAGCGCGTCATTGATCGCTTCAGCCCGGCCTGCAATGCTGCGGCGGGCGGCGTCGGCCTGCTGTTCGCCGACCAATTGTTCACGTGCTGCGGCGAAGGTGGTTTCCTGTGCAGCCAGAATGGCGTTCATGCGGAACAGGGCGGGGCCGAATTCTGAGGCAAATGGCCCGACAACGCCGGGTTCGGTCAGCGCGAACACGCCATCGCCAGCGGTGCCAAGGTCGGCTTTGCCGACATCGCCCAGATCAATGTCTTCCAGCCGCACGCCGCGTTCGGTGACAAGGCCATCAAACGTCACCTCGCCCGCATCCAGCCGCGCTTTGGCCGCCATGGCATCGGCATCGGTGGGATAGACCAGCCGTTCGACAAGGCGCTTTTCGGGTTGCACAAATTCGGCAAGGCGGGCGTCGTAATCCTTTTTCAGTTTGTCCTCATCGACGGCCATGCTGGCGGCGATGTCATCAGGCAAGAGGGCGACATAAGTGATGCGTTTCGCCTCGGGCTTGGTAAACAGTGCGATGTTGGCGTCGTAGAACACTTGCAGATCGGCATCAGTGGGGGGCGCTGTGGGGGTGGTCAGATCGGACGCGGCAAGTTTCAGCACGGTCAAGCCGCGGCGTTCGGCGACCCAGTCATAAAGCGTGTTGGTCATTGCATCAGGTGCGGTAAACCCGCCGACAATGGCCCCTTGCAGCAGGGACCGGGCGACATCGTCGCGCAGGCTGGCCTCATAATTGGCTTCGGTCATGTTGTTCTGCTGCAAAACGGCGCGATAGGCGACCTTGTCAAAACTGCCATCGAGGCCCTGAAAGGCGGAATTGGCAGCAATGTTTTGCGCGACGACGTCATCACCAACGGAGACGCCAATGCGGTCAACCTCGTTGTAAAGTGCTGCATTTGTTACAAGGCGGTTCAGGACTTGCTGATCCAGACCGCGGGCTTGCACAAGGGCAAAGGGTGCGGGTTGGCCGATTTGGTTGGAAAGGCCATTGATTGCCTGTTGCAGATCACGGTCGTAATCGGATGTGGCAATCTCACGCCCGCCGACGCTGCCGATATTGGGCGCGCCACGGCCAAAGTTTTCGATGCCAAAGCCACCAAGACCGACAACGAGCAGGCCCAGCAGGGCATAGACCGCCATTTGCGCGCTTTTGCCGGGGCCACGCGGGCGTTCAGTCTGTGGTGCTTTGGCCATCGTGTCCCCCCGGGGAAAATCATCGGCCTATGTCTATGCGGCAACGTGGGGTAGGGCAAGCGGGGTTCAGGGGCGAAAAGCCTGCAAACGTTGGAACAGTTCGGCGATGCCTGCGGCGTCGACATTGGCAAAGGCGATGCGCAGATCATTGGTGCCTTGCCCTGCGGGATTGAACATGGTGCCGGGCAGC
>JANNBG010000114.1:0-2174 GCA_031385205.1 Rhodobacterales bacterium | reverse complement strand
CGGTGCTGGTGTTCACGCTGACGGCGGTGGCGGTGGGCGATTATACCTGGGTGCTGGACATTGACGGGGGCGAAAGCCTGCCTGCGGCGATCACCTTTGGGGGACCGTGATGGATGGTGGCACTGGCCTGTCATGGATTGCGGGCAACGCGGCCTTGCTGGCGCTGCAGTTCCGGCGCTTGGGGTGTTTGCTGACGGGGCAGGATGCGGGGCCGCATCGGTTTGACACCCAAACCACGGTGATTGCGGGGCGGATGGACCGGCCTACGGCTTTGGCGCGGATTGCAGGCGCATTTGGGTTGGATGCGCTGGCCACGGATACGCTGCTGTTGGTGGCCTTGGCGGAGCAGCGGCCTGAGGTATCGGCACCCTTGCAGGCGCACGCCTTGGCTGTGCAGGGGCGGGCGACGCCTGCGTTGATTGCGGCGGTGTTGGGCGAGGGGGCCTTGGCGGCAGAGGGGCCTTTGCGGCAGGCGGGGCTGGTCAGCCTGCGCGGTGAGGGGCGGTTTTATGAACGTGGTATCAGCGCGGCGGAACCGGTGTTGGAGGCGCTGTGGGGCCGGGTGGCCTGGGATGCGACACTGGCACCGTTGCTGCGGCCAGCACCTGCGGCGGCGGGTGATGCGGGGCTTGCGCGGCGGATCGGGCAGGCGTGGCAGGCGACGGGGCAGGTCATGTATGGCGATGATCCGGGCCTGATTGCGCGGGCGATGCAGGCAGTGGGCCTTGTGCGGCTGGATGTGGCGGATTTGCCGGAGGATGCGGCACAGCGTGCGGGGCTTGCACAGGTTTTGCGGCGCGACCTGATCTTGACGGGGCAGGTGCTGATGCTGATGGCGGATGGCCATGGCGCGCGGGCATGGGACTTTTGCGAACGCATTGGGCTGCCCATGTTCCTGTGCGGTGCGAGCCTGCCAGCGCACAGTCAACTGACGGCCTTGCGCCTGCCTGACCCGTCTGCAGCGCCCGATCCGTGGGTGCAGATCCTTGGGCCTGACCTTGCATCGCACGCCGATGTGGCCAGCGTTGCCGCCAGCTTTCCGTTGACTGCGCCGCAGGTGCGCCGGGCGGCGGGCGCGCTGGCGGCTGGCCTTGCGCCGGATTTGTGGACGGCGGCACGGGCCGAGGCGGGCGTGCAGATGGGGGCGCTGGCGCAACCCCTGACGCATCTGGCGGCATGGGATGACCTGATCCTGCCCCCGGCGCAAATGGATGCGTTGACGCAGATGGCGGGATTTTTGCGCAATCGCAGGCGGGTGAACCAGGACTGGGGCTTTGCGGGCAAATCGGTGCGGGGCTTGGGGATGGCGGCGCTGTTTCATGGCGCATCGGGCACCGGCAAGACCACAGCAGCCGAGGCGTTGATTGCGCGGCTGGGGGGGCAGGTGCCGCTGTACCGGGTGAATGTGGCGGCCTTGGTGTCGAAATACATTGGCGAGACGGCGAAGAATTTCGATCAGGTGTTTCGCACGGGGGCGGCCTGCGGTGCGGCGCTGCTGTTTGACGAGGCGGAGGGGCTGTTTGGCAAACGCACAGGCCAGACGCGCGACAGCAATGACAAACATGCCAATGCGGAACTGGGGTTCCTGCTGCAATGCCTGGAATCCTATCCGGGCATTGCGATTTTGACGACAAACATGCGCGCGGCGATTGATGAGGCGTTCTTTCGGCGGTTCCGGTTTGTGATCGACTTTCCGTTCCCGGACAAGGCGCTGCGCGAGGCGATCTGGCGCAGGGTTCTGCCGGATGCGTTGCCGCGTGACGATCTGGATTATGACGCGTTGGCGCGGCCATCATTGTCGGGCGGCAATATCCGGTCGGTGGCGATCAATGCAGCACATCTTGCGGCAAGCGAGGATGCACGGCTGGGCATGCGGCATCTGGCGCATGCGGTGCGGTTGGAATTTTCGAAACTGGAGAAGGCACCACCGGACCGGGATTTGCAGGGGTGGGGGTCATGAGCGTGGATGTGTCCATCGCCAGTCTGTCATTCGAGGGTTTTGCGCCTGCGTTTGCGGAACGGGCAGGTGTGGCGTTTGAGGCGGCGTTGGCGGGGGCGGTTGGTGTGCAGGCAGGGCCGCGCGATCTGGGGCTGTTGGTGCTGGACGGGGTGGATTTCAGCACGCCGGAGCGGTTGGGGCAAAGTCTGGCACGGGCGATCCTGCGGGAGGTGGC
>JANNBG010000087.1:0-7434 GCA_031385205.1 Rhodobacterales bacterium | reverse complement strand
CCTGCCGAAGCTTCAGGAGGCGATGACAGGTCTTATTGCGTCGCTGGGGCCTTGCGACGGTCTGATCTATCATGCAGCTGCGATGCAGTCCGGTTCTCCTTTGGATCTGACAGCTGATCGGATGACAAAAGAATTTGCTGTTAACGTCCTGGGTGCCCATCCGGCGGCCAAACTGGTTGCACCATTCATGGTGGCGCAGGGCAGCGGGGCAATCCTGTTCACTGGTGGTGGTCTGGCACTGGAACCTTACCCAGAATGGACCTCTCCGGCGCTTGGCAAGGCAGCCCTGCGGAGCCTTAGCCTTTCACTCTTCAAGGAGTTGAAGCCGAATGGCGTGCATGTCGCCATTTTGGCTATCTGCGGGATCGTGGCGAAGGATAGCCCATTTGCCCCATCGGTGATCGCAAAGGAATACTGGCGAGTGGCAACAGACCCAAACGGGATCAAGGATCGCGAAGTCGTCATACAACCGAAGGGAACAGACCCTTTCTATAATGATCCGACGGGGCTTCATGTTGCCACAACCTTGGCCCCGGCTCATGTAAAGTCCGACGCCCGCCAGGTTTAGCGAAATTGCTGTTCCGGTTCTGGAGCGCGTTTGCGCAACATGGCCCGAGACCGATGTCCGGCGTCAGAACCGCAAAAACGCCGATCGCCCGCCAGCACCAGCCTGCGCAACGCGACTCGGCCTTGCCTGCCTTGGCAGGCGCTGCTTCATGCCAGCACCAGCAAAACAGGAATGACCAAAAACGCGCGCAGCACCCAAATTTGCCACAAGGACATGCCCGCGATGAAATACTTCACAAAGGCATCGGTGAGAGACATGGCAACGACAGTGAATCCCCGCTGCAATTGCTGCAATTCAAGCGTATGACAGGAATGCTGCGCCTTGATAGGTCGTGATGTCAACCAACTGCATGCAAGCCGCTGGACACGACCAGATTTGGGGCAACTTGGCGTTCAAAAGAAAAAACGGTGCGATGTGCGTAGTCGCGGTCGGGTAACAGGATGCTGTCTGGAAATCCGGGTTGGTTTGGGCTGTCCGGATAGTATTGTGACTCCAGGCAAAGGCCGGCGCAGCGCCCGTATTTGCGACCGCCATGGCCCAGAAGGGCAACATTCAGCAAATGACCATCGTAAAGCTGTAGTCCTGGCTTGGTGGTTTGCACAAGCATGCTGATGCCCGACTTGTGCGACGTTAACCGTGCCGCTGGTCGCAGGGCGTCTGTTTCAGACAGGCGGGACGACAGTACAAAGTTGTGGTCAAAGGTCGATTGTCTGTGGCGCAGCAATCGGGGCTGTCGCAAATCGAAGACGGTGTCGTCAACGGGCAAAATCTCACCTGTCGGCACTTGATCTGGCCCGACGGGTGTGTAGGCACCCGCGAAAATCTGCAGACTGTGGTTGCGCACATCCGGCCCGCCATCCAAATTGAAATAAGCATGTTGGGAAAGGTTCACTGGCGTGGGCTGATCCGTCTCTGCAAAGAATCTCACTTCCAGATGGTCGTCGGTGATGGTGTAGGTGCAGGTGGCGATCAACGTGCCGGGAAAGCCCTGGTCACCATCGGCTGACGTCAGGCCGAGCGTGACACTGTCGTCCGCCAGTTCGTCAATGCGCCATATCCGACGGGAAAACCCGTCACCGCCGCCGTGCAGAGTTGTTCGCTGTGCCTCATTCCGGTCAAGCTGATGCGCACGCCCCGCATGCGTAAACCGTCCGCCCGCAATACGGTTGGCATAGCGCCCGACGATGGCACCAAAATAGGGGGAATGCGCGGGGTAGGGATCAAAGGTGTCAAACCCAAGCGTCAAGGGCAGCCGCGTGCCACCCGCCAAAGGCAATGACAGATCGCGCAGCACGCCACCCCATGTGATGATGTGCGCCTGCAAACCGCTTGGCCTTCCAAGCGTCACCAGATGCACAGGCCGGCCCTGAAACTGGCCAAAGACAACCGGCGCGGGGTGGGTGTGTTTCATACGGCATCAGCGGCGGGCTTTTCCGCGCCGACCCGGTTGGCCAGTTGTGCCTGTAACAGCACTACGGCGAGCAAGAACAGGCCGCGGATGACTGATTGCCAATAGGCGGACAGGGAAATCCAGCCCTTACCGTTTTCGAAGTTCAGGATGGTGAACAAGACACCCAACAGCAGCACGCCCGCCAATGTGGTGCCCACGGACCCGGCACCGCCCGTCAGCAGGGTGCCACCGACAACGACGGCTGCGATTGCAAACAATTCCCACCCGACGCCCTCGATCGGCTGACCAGCGCCGAATTGTGCGGCAAGGATCACCCCCGCCAAGCCCGCGCAGCCGCCCGAGGCGAGGTAGACAAGAAACGTGATCCGCGTGACGGGCAGGCCCATCATGCGCGCCGCATCCTCGTTGCCGCCGATGGCCAGCACACCGCGCCCCGTGCTGGTCAGGTTCAAGACAACGGAACCTGCGATGTAGGCCAGTGCCGCGATCACTGCGGGCACGGGCAGACCAAGCAGATTGCCTTGGCCAAGCCATGTGAAGGCGGTATCATAAGATACTGAAACAGATTGATTTTGTGCCAGCAGCAGCGCAGTGCCACTGGCGGCCAGCATGGTGGCAAGAGTTGCGATGAAGGGCATGATATGCAGGCGGGTGACGATGATGCCGTTCAGGGTGCCGACAAGCAGGCCTGCCATGAGGCCCCCGGCAAATCCCGGGATCAGGCCATAGGGGCTGGCATAGGCGGCGACCACGCTCGACAACGCGGCGACGGACCCGACCGACAGATCGATGCCGCCCGTCATGATGACAAAGCACATGCCCAAGGATACGAGCGCGAACATCGAGTTATAGCGCAGCACGCTGAGAATATTGAACGCGCCGAGAAAATTGTCATAGCGCAGCCAGCCAAACAGGATGACCGCAATCAGCGTCAGCACCACGCCGTAAGTGGCAAGCAGCCGGCCCAGTTCAAACTTGCGCGTCATGCTGCCCGCCCCCGTTCCTGCAACCAGACCGCCCCGATGATGATGGCGGCCTTGACCACCAGTGCCGCCGCACCGGGCACGCCATTGGCCAGGAGCGTGTAGCGCACCAGCTGAATGGTCAGGGCGCCCAGCAGTGTGCCGATAATCGTGGCCCGCCCACCCGAAAGCAGGGTGCCACCCACGGCGACGGCGGCGATGGCGTCCAGTTCCATCCCCATTCCCACCAGATTGGCGTCAGAGGCGGAGTTGATTGCGATGACGATCAGCCCCGCCACGCCCGCCAGCGCGCCGGAAATGGCATAGACGCCAATCTTGATACGGTTGGTCGCAATGCCTGACAGGCGCGCTGCGCGTTCATTGCCGCCAATGGCCAGCACTTGCCGCCCGAATGTCGTGCGGCGCAGAGCAAAAGCGGCTGCAACCACGATGGCGGCCATCAGGATGACTTGCACGGGCAGGCCAAACACCCGGCCAAGGCCGATGACCTGAAACTCCGGCACCTTGAAGACCTGCAGGTTCCCGTTCGTCATCACCTGCGCAATACCGCGCCCGGCGATGAACAGCACCAGAGTGGCAACAATGGGTTGAATACGAAACCGCGCGATCAACCAGCCGTTGAATGCGCCCAGCATGGTGGCAGCCGCGATGGCCACAAACATGGCCAGTGCGACGGCGGCGTGGATGGCGCCGACTTCGACCAGTTTGCCCATAAAGATCATGGGGGCCAATGCGCCCGATATGGCCATCAGCGATCCGACAGACAGGTCGATGCCACCCGTCGCAATGACCAGCGTCATGCCGACGGCCACGATGACGATGGTGCAAACCTGCGTCAGGTTGACGTTCAGGGTTTGCAGGGTGGCGAAATTCGGGGTGAAGGCCAGATTGAAGGCGATCAGCACAATCAGCGCAATCGCCGTGCCATAGCGGCCCAGGATTTCATGGGGGGTCATGTGGTGCCCCCATCAGCCATGGCCGCCAGCACGGCGTCTTCGGTGAGGTCCGCCTTGGCAATCTCGGCCACCGACAGCCCTTCACGCAGAACGTACACGCGGTTTGCCCCCTCGACCACCTCTTCCAGTTCTGACGAGATCATCAGAACCGCCAGCCCCTGATCGGCGAGCGCGCGGATCAGTTTCTGAATCTCATCCTTGGCCCCAACGTCGATGCCGCGCGTCGGCTCGTCCAGGATCAGCAACTGGGGCGACATGGCCAGCCAGCGGGCCAGCAGCACTTTTTGCTGGTTGCCGCCGGATAGTTCGCAGATCTTCTGATCCGGCCCGGTGCATGTGATGCCCAGCTGCGCGATGAACCGCGCCGCAATTTCGCGCTGCCGCGCGTCATCGACAATGCCGCTGCGCCCCATTGCCGGACGCAAAGCCAGCATCATGTTATCGGCGACACTCATGTCGGGAATGATGCCCTCAACCTTGCGATCCTCGGTGCAAAAGCCCATCCCAGCTTTGATTGCATCGATCGGTTGGCGCGGCGTGTGGGGTTTTCCGGCAAAGGTCATCTGACCTGATTTGGCCGCCGTGTCGCCAAACACCAGCCGCGCGGTTTCCGACCGGCCTGCGCCCAGCAACCCTGCCAGACCAACAATTTCGCCGCGCGCCACGGACACATCGATGCGGCGAGCATGGCGACCATCCGACAACGCGCTTGCCTGCAGCATGACCGCACCGGGCGCTTTGGCCGCATCGCCAAACCCCGTTGTCCGGCCCGCCGCGCGCGCCACGTCACGGCCCAGCATGGTGGATACCAGTTCCAGCTTGGCTATCCCCGCTATGTCAGCCACGCGCACCGTGCGACCGTCGCGCATGATCGTAACGCGGTCACAGACTTGATAGAGCTCGTCCAGGCGGTGGCTGACGAACAACACGGAAACACCGTCGGCCTTCAGACCGCGGATCACAGAAAACAGCACCTGCGCCTCGCGGTCATCCAAGGATGATGTAGGTTCGTCCATGATGACCAACCGTGCCGAAAATCCCACGGCGCGAGCGATGGCGACCATTTGCTGCGTGGCGGTGGAGAATTGCGACAGTGGGCGGTTCACATCGAGGTCAAGATTGAACCGTGCCAGCAACCGCTGCGCCTCGACGCGCATGGCAGGCCAATCAAGCAAGCCATAGCGTCGCGCCTCACGTCCCAGACAGATGTTTTCGGTGACCGACCGTTGTGGCACCAGATTGATCTCCTGATAGATCGTGCTGATGCCCGCAACCTGTGCTGCGCGGGGTGTCGGCACCTCGAACGGGCGACCTTCGAACGTGACATCACCGCTGGATTTGCGGTGGTATCCCGTCAGCACTTTGATAAGCGTCGATTTGCCCGCACCATTCTGCCCGATCAGGGCGTGAATTTCGCCCGGAGCCACATTCAGCGACGCGTCCGAAAGGGCCATGACGCCGCCGAAGGTTTTGCTGATGGACTGCATGGATAGCAGGAAAGGGGGCATGGACGGACCAACTGATTGAAGTGCGGCTTGCAGGCACACAGGACATCCGCCCTGACCCATCGTCAAGCGGGCAGGGACTGCTTATAGCTGTGCCGTAAGTTGCACGCACCCCGCGCCATATCCAAAGTGTGGAGGAAACCAGAACACTTGAGGGGATGCCGGATGCGTGCGGATGTGGGGCACTTGCGCGCCCCGCACCAGTCGGGTGTCAGTACGCCGTGGCCAGTTCCGCCGCCGCGTTCGTTGCATCGAAGAACCGATCCGGGTTGATCAGCTTTGCCTGGATCGCCTCACCATTCGCATAGGCCACTGCCGTGTCGAACGCCTTTGGCCCGAACTTCGGGCTGCATTCGCAGACCGCCGCAACCTTGCCGTCGATGATCAGTTGTACAATCTCGCGCCCACCATCAATCGACAGGATCATCACGTCCTTGCCGGCAACCTTGCCTGCCGCCTCGATGGCCGAGATCGCGCCAATCGCCATTTCGTCATTGTGGGCATAAATCACATCCGCGTCCGGATGCGCCTGAAGCAGCGTTTCCGCGACCTGACGACCTTTGTCACGCGCGAAATCCCCGGTTTGTGAGGCCAGCATCGTGAACCCGGCATTCGCCGCGATCACATCGTCAAAGCCCTTCTTGCGGTCATTTGCAGGTGACGATCCGGTGGTGCCTTCCAGCTGGATGATCTTCGACTTGCCGCCCGCATTTGCAACCAGCCATTCGGCAACGCGTTTGCCTTCCTCGATGAAGTCCGACCCGATGAAGCAGACGTAATCCTCACCCGCCGTCGCCAGCGTCTGGTCCACGTTGCGGTCCAGCAGGATCACCGGAATGCCCGCCGCCTTGGCCGCCATGATGGCAGGGATCAGCGGCTTTTCTTCGCGCGGGGCAAGGAAGATCAGATCGACGCCCTGCGCGATCATCGAATTGACGTCAGCCACCTGTTTGGCCGCAGAACCTGCGGCATCGGTGTAGACCAGCTGCCAGCCGCGTTTTGCGGCCTCATCCTGCATGCTGGTGGTCTGGGCAAGACGCCACGGGTTGTTGCTTTCAGTCTGCGCGAAGCCGACCTTGTAGGTGTCCTTCTTTGCCAGTGGCGGGGCCAGCGCGAACGCCGCGCGGCCAAAGGCCGACGCAGCCGCAGCCATGGCCGCGGTTTTCAGAAGATGACGACGGGAAATGCTCATATGGTTCTCCTCCCAAGGGGCCAAATGGTGTTGCCAAGAGTCGCAAGTTGCGCCACTTATAATTATCAGTCAACGTTTATTTATGATTATAAATGAAGGGGCGGATATCGAAGAGCGGTGAGGTCCGGGCAAAGGTCAGATCACGCACCGGAACAACCCGCGCAAACACGGAAAAGACCCGCATGAACGCAGATAGCAGAGAACCGACCGTCACGCCCAGGCCACGCAAGGCCCGTGCGCCCGCCGTGGGTCAGCGGCGGGTGACAATGACCGATATCGCACGCATCGCTGGATGTTCGCAGGCGACGGTTTCATTCGTGCTAAACAAGGCGCCAGGGGTAAAGATATCAGAGGACACAAAGCTGCGCGTGATCGAGGCTGCGCGGTCGCTTAACTATGCCGTCGGTAATCTGGCACATCTTGATGAAGGGTCTGTGCAAAGCAATAACGGGGCCAGTCAGGCATCTTTTCTGGGCTTTGTCGTTGACCAGCTTGCCACCAGCCCCGAAGCCGTTGTGGCGATTGAAGGGGCGCGTCAGGCGTCATGGGCCGACGGCAATATGGTGCTGGTCGCACAAACCATGAATGACCCCGAGATGGAGGAAAAGACCATCCGCGCGATGGTAGAAAAAGGGGCCAGCGCGCTGATCTACATGACAATATTTACCCGCCGCGTGGTGGTTCCACCATGGTTTGACGACCTTGCGTTACCTATTGTCTTGTTGAACTGCTATACGGCCGACCACAGGTACCCGTCGGTCGTCCCATCTGAAATCAGCGGCGGTCAGCGCGCAACACAACACCTCATCGATCATGGAC
>JANNBG010000076.1:0-8883 GCA_031385205.1 Rhodobacterales bacterium | reverse complement strand
CCAGCATGGCCGACCCCATCTTGCCACAGCCCAGCAGCACGAGGCCCTGTTTATTGATCCGGTCCATCACCACCCCCATTTGGGGGCGAAGTTAGCTGCGCTGGCCCATGGCGGCAATGCCATCCGTCATGAAGCCTGCATCGCTTGTCCGTCGTCTTGCAATTGGAACAGGTTTTCGATCGGTACCGCAAAGAACTTGGCCATGCGCAGCGCAAGGTCAAGTGATGGTGCATAGCGACCTTGTTCGATCGAGATGATGGTTTGGCGTGACACCAGCAAAGTCTCTGCAAGGTCGACCTGCGTCAACCCACGATCCTCCCGAAAACTGCGGAGCCTACAGACGATGCCATGTGCGCCAGTCATACTTGCCGCGCGGCGTGCCAGCCAGCCACAAAGCGGACAACCCCGGCCAAAGCAGATGCGGTGACCAGCGCGAAGATCAATCCTTCGGGCCGGTTCATATTGAAACTGCCCAGAATGCCTGCACCACCGGCATCCACTAAGGCCAATATGATCAGAACGAATATCGCTCCGTCCAGCAACCGGTAACCGGCGCGTTCTGCAACAAGCTCGATCTGCCGCTCCCTTTCATCCGGTGTACCATGCCGGTGTGGGCCATCGCTGCGCATTGCCAGCACCCAAAGGCCTGCGAATCCCACTGCCAGCATTGCCATTGTGCCGATGACCAAGAATGCCATGCGACCCGCAGTATGGCTTCCCAGCATCAAGCCGTCCATCATCATGACGACGAAAAAGACATAGCCAGCCAGTATCAGCATGGCCCCACGCAGTTGAAAGCGTTCATATAATGACATCGGGATTCTCCATGTAAAGCAAACTTTACATGGGGGGGCGTCCGATCCATTGTCAAGGCCACTTTACATCACGCCCGCCCATAAGCCTCTGCAATGGCCACATTCATGGCTGCTGCCGGTGTATGGTCGCCCCAGGCCACCATCTGAAACGCCGGATAGAACCGCTCTGCCGCCATCACTGCTTGCGCGATCAGCTTGTCAATCTGCTCCGGCCCCGCCACCTGGCCTCCCGCCAGCAGCAGACCATAGCGCCACACCATCAGCTTTTGTTCTGTCCAATAAGTAAACGCACCCGTCCAAACCATGTCATTGCAGCGGTTCAGCACGTCAAACAATTCACCCATGCGCCCCTCTGGCGGCTCCATTTCGAACGTGCAGATCAACCGCAGCGTTTCGTCCTGCGGCGACCAGGCCAGCGTCAGGGAATAAGTCTTCCACTGCCCTTCGACCGCCATGGCGATCTGGTCATCGGTGACGCGGTCAAACTCCCACGCATGGTGTTCGGCCAGCGTTTCCACAATGTCGATGGGATGCAGGTCGTCGCTGGAGTGGTAGTCTTCGGAAAGTGACATGCCCGGCCTCATTCATTGCGCCTAGGGGGCGATGGGACCCCACAGGCTGGGTGTCTGGTAAGGATGAACACTACCTGACGTGGTCCCTACTAGATGATGGTGTGGGCAAAGGGGAAGTGTGTAAAGCACTTTCTGCACGAAAATGCTGTGGACGAATCACTTTTCCGAATCAGTGGAGGTTTTGTCGAATCGCCGAACGAATCGGGGCAGGGTCAGTACGCCCCACGCCCCGACAAGACCACGCCAACCGTGCGCCGCAAGATACCGATGTCGCGGCGCACACCGTGATTGCGCACATAATCCACATCCAATGCCACCATGTCGTCGAACGACAGATCAGCGCGGCCCGACACTTGCCACAGACCCGTGATACCGGGCAGCACATTCAGGCGTTCCATCGCATGGGCCGGGTAGGAGGCCATTTCGATCGGCAAGGCAGGGCGCGGGCCCACAAGGCTCATCTGGCCTACAGCCACGTTGAACAGTTGCGGCAGTTCGTCCAAAGACGTCCGGCGTAGGAACCGGCCCACACGCGTGATGCGGGGATCATCTTTGGCTTTGAAGCAGATCCCGTCACGGTCACTTTGCGCCGCAACAGCAGCAAGCAGCGTCTCGGCATTGGCGACCATCGACCGAAATTTGACCATGCCGAACAGGCGGCCATCTTCGCCCACACGGCTTTGCACAAAGAACACCGGGCCACGCGAATCGAGCTTGATGGCAATGGCGACGAAAACCAGCAACGGCCAGATTGCCAACAGGCCAAGAAGCACCAGCGCAACATCCATGATGCGCTTGGCGGAAGGGGTGGCCAATGCGAAGGGCACTGCCGCAGAAACAAGTGGGGCAAACATAAAGACCGCATTGGCCATGGTACAGATCCGGGGGGCGCGGGGACCGTCCCTCTGCACGAAGCGGGATTTAGATTAAATCAGGTTAAGTGACAAATGGGAAATGGGGGGTCGGTTTCCCCCCTTGGCCAAACGACGTAACGTCACGATTTCTTGGATCTCTCGGCCTCTAACACCGCAAGGCGCGCGGACAGCGCCTCGTTCTCCTCACGCGCTTTCTGGGCCATCGCGCGCACGGCATCAAACTCTTCGCGCGTGACGAAATCACGATCGGCCATCCAGCGGTCGACCATGGATTTGAACGCGGTTTCGGCCTCGGTCTTGGCGCCTTGGGCGACGCCCATGGCATTGGTCATCAGTTGCGACATATCGTCAAAGAACTTATTGCGGGTTTGCATGGCGGCACCTCGTTGGCTCGTGATGTATATGGCCCCGCATGCGGTATACCGCAAGGTTGACATCGCCGCATCTGCGCCGGACAAGGCAGGCGGGTCACCAGAGGTATGCCTTGGATTACATCCCCTTTCCGAACCTGCGACCCGAAATTTTCAGCATTGATCTTTTCGGCATCACGTTTGCGCTGCGCTGGTATGCGCTGGCCTATATCGCAGGTCTGCTGATCGGCTGGCAATTGGTCAAACGCGCGGTGATGACGCCGCGCCTGTGGGCGGGCACGGCCCCCATGACGGCGGATCAGGTGGAACGGTTGCTGACCTGGGTCATCATGGGGGTCATCCTTGGCGGGCGGCTGGGGTTCGTGCTGTTTTACCGCGCTGATTACTACCTGCTGAACCCAGTCGAGATTCCCATGGTCTGGAAGGGTGGCATGTCCTTTCACGGTGGGTTTCTGGGCGTGGTTGTGGCGGGCATCTGGTTTTGCCGGCGCGAAAAGATACCCATGCTGCCGGTGGGTGACCTGATGGCCATGGCGGTGGGGCCGGGGCTGCTGCTGGGGCGCATCGCCAACTTTATCAATGCGGAGTTGTGGGGGCGCGCGACGCATCTGCCATGGGGCGTGGCGTTTCCGGGCGAGGCGGCACAGACTTGCGCAGGCGTGGTGGGCGTCTGTGCGCGGCATCCCAGCCAGTTGTATGAGGCGGCGCTGGAAGGGTTGGTGCTGGGCACGGTGCTGATCTGGATGGCGTGGCGCGGCGGTGCATTCCGGCATCCGGGGCGGGTCATGGGCGTGTTTGTGGCGGGCTACGGTCTGGCACGGTTTACGGTGGAGTTCGTGCGCCAACCGGATGCGGAATTCGTGACGCCGGACAACGCCTTGGGGCTGGCCTATCACATTGGCGGTTACGGCTTGACGATGGGACAGACGCTGTCCCTGCCGATGATCGCGGTGGGCCTGTGGTTCGTGCTGCGCTCCAGATGACGGCGCTGGCAGACCTGCTGCTGGCGCGCATTGCGGCCACGGGGCCGATGCGATTGTCCGACTATATGGCAGTGTGCCTTTTGCACCCCATGCACGGCTATTACGCCACGCGTGATCCTTTCGGGCAGGCGGGGGATTTTACGACAGCGCCGGAAATCAGCCAGATGTTTGGCGAATTGCTGGGGCTGTGTCTGGCGCAAAGCTGGCTGGATCTGGGGGCACCCGCACCCTTTACACTGGCAGAACTGGGGCCGGGCAGGGGCACGCTGATGGCAGACGTGCTGCGCGCCACAAAAGGCGTGCCGGGGTTTCATGCGGGGGCGACAGTGGTGCTGGTTGAGGCGTCGGCGCATCTGCGCGGCGTGCAGCAGGCGACGCTAGGGGAGGTGCAATGGGTCGATACCGTGCAGGATTTGCCGGATCAGCCGCTGTTCCTGCTGGCGAATGAGTTTTTCGATGCCCTGCCGATCCGCCAATTTACCTGCGCTGATGCGGGCTGGGCCGAAACCGTGGTGGGCATCGCTGACGGACGCTTGGCCCTTGGCCGCAACCCGCCCATGCCCATGGATCACCCGGGTCAACCGGGTGATGTCATCGAACGCTGCCCTATGGCCGCGCCAATCATGGCGCATATCGGTGCGCTGATCGCCGCACATGGCGGTGCTGCGCTGATCGTGGATTATGGCGGCTGGGGCACGGCAGGTGATACGTTTCAGGCCATGCAGGCCCATGTCTTTGTCGACCCGCTGGCCGCACCCGGTTTGGCCGATCTGACCGCCCATGTCGATTTCGCCGCGCTCGCCGCAGCCAGCCCCACAGCGCACGCGTATACGACGCAGGGCACTTTGCTGGATGCGCTTGGAATGCAGGCACGCAGCGCGCGGCTGGCCGCGCGTCTGACAGGTGCGGCACTGGACGCCCATGTGCAGGCCACTCACCGCTTGACCCACCCGGATGAAATGGGCCAACTCTTCAAAGTGCTGGCCCTGTATCCCCATGGGGCCACACCCCCACCCGGAATGACCTGATGCTGGAAATCATCACATGCCGTGCCATCACCACCCGCCACGGGTTCTTTACCCGCAAGGGCGGCGCATCATCGGGCATCTTTGCGGGCCTAAATTGTGGGCCGGGGTCAACCGACCTGTCGGAAGCGGTGGCCATCAACCGCGCACGCGTGGCGGGCGCGATGGACGTGCCGCAAGAGTGCCTTTTGACCATCCATCAGGTGCATTCTGCCGATGTTGTCACAATCTCTGCGCCCTTTTCCGATCGCCCGCGTGCCGATGCCATGGTGACGGCCACACCGGGCATTGCCCTTGGCATCCTGACCGCCGATTGCCAGCCGGTGCTGTTGCATGACCCCGTCGCAGGCGTGATCGGGGCTGCACACGCGGGCTGGAAGGGCACGCAAGCCGGTGTGCTCGAGGCGACAGTGGACGCGATGGAAAGGCTGGGGGCCAAACGTGGCGATATCGGCGCGGTGATTGGCCCAACCATCAGCCAGACCGCCTATGAGGTAGGACCGGAGTTTCTGGACAGCTTCCTTGCCGATGATCCGGCCAATGCGCGCTATTTTGTGCAAGGCAAGGGCGACCGTGCTTTGTTTGACCTGCCCGCCCTGGGCCAGCACCGGTTGCGGGCAGCGGGCGTCGGCCATGCCGAATGGACGCGGCATTGCACCTACCGCGACCCCGACCGATTCTTTTCCTTCCGGCGCACGACTCATGCGGGTGAGGCAGATTATGGCAGGTTGATCTCTGTGATCCGGCTGTAATTGCCACAATTGCCGCCCAATTATGGCAACAATTTCCCCGAACTTTCACATCTGTGCCCCAGACCTGCCGCAATGCGGGGTGATCTTCGTCTTAAGGTTAACAAACCAAAGAGACAGATCAGAAGGATCGCTGCCATGAAAACGGAACGCCGCTGGTTGAAGTCCATCCTGTCCGCCAGCACGGACAGCACCCCCGCCATGCCGTTTCAGCGCGGTGCAAAGCGCAAACCTGCTGCATTCAAGGCAGTGGTTGTGAAATCGGCAGCCATCGCGGCACGCTAACCGAATCGGGGTGTGCGGCGATTGCGACGCGCTCCCGCAACAATCGGACGATTCGCTGCAGGATCGTCATGCAAGCGACCCGGCTTTGCCCAATACTTTGACACCCTGCCACAGTTCAGCCATCTTTGTTGCAAGGCGATGGGGGCAGCGGGCCGTCATACTGGGTGACCCCACAGACACCGCATCCGTCGTTCAGGCCCCTCGGCCAAAGGACTGATGCTCGGTTAAGGCGGCCCCGGTGCGACCCTCTGGCGCGCCATTTTGGGCCGCCTATCCATTTCAGGCCGATTTCGCCAGCCGCGCCTCCAGCACTTCGAATGACAACCCCGGATCGTCTTTGGCACAGCGGATCACCAAACTCGTCTTCACCGACGCCACATTTTCCGCAGATGTCAGTTGCTCTGTCAGAAACGTCTGAAACGTTGACAGGTCCGGCGCCACGCATTTCAGGATGAAATCAATCTCGCCGTTCAGCATATGGCATTCGCGCACCAGGGGCAGTGACCGGCAATGTGCCTCAAACGCCGAAAGATCCCGTTCCGCCTGGCTTTTCAGCCGCACCATGGCGAAGACCTGCACCTCGAACCCCAATTCGCGCGGGTTGATGTCGGCGTGATAGCCCCGGATGTACCCCGCCTCTTCCAGCGTGCGCACACGCCGCAGGCAGGGCGGGGCCGATATGCCCACACGCCGCGCCAGCTCCACATTCGTCATGCGCCCATCGGCCTGCAGTTCCGCCAGAATCTGGCGATCAATCGGGTCGAGCTTTGATCCGGCCATGGCGTACTCCTGCAGTTGCGACCGGAATGTATGCCGCAAGGCCTGTTTGCGCAATAATGTTTCACGCTTGCGCAACATTTATTCGCAACCCACGCAATGCATAGCCGCCATGCAAGGGCTTTCCGCCACCGTTGCGCTTCATTATATCAAACCACGGCAGTTAGGGGACGGTCATGGCAAATGCACGGCACACACGGGTTTTGATTATCGGCTCCGGCCCCGCGGGTTACACGGCGGCGGTGTATGCGGCGCGCGCGATGCTGGAACCGATCCTGGTGCAGGGTCTGGTGCCGGGCGGGCAGCTGACCATCACGACCGAGGTGGAAAACTGGCCGGGTGATACGCATGTGCAGGGGCCTGACCTGATGGTGCGCATGGAGGCGCATGCAAAGGCCATGGGGGCAGAGATCATCACGGATTACATCACATCGCTGGACCTGCAACACCGCCCCTTCACGGCGCAAAGCGACAGCGGCACGGTTTACACGGCGGATGCGGTGATCCTAGCCACGGGCGCGCAGGCGAAATGGCTGGGGCTGCCATCGGAAGAGAAGTTCAAGGGTTTCGGCGTATCGGCCTGTGCGACATGTGATGGTTTTTTCTATCGTGGCAAGGAAATCGTGGTCATCGGCGGTGGCAACACGGCGGTCGAAGAGGCGCTGTTCCTGACGAACTTTGCCTCCAAAGTCACGCTGATCCACCGGCGCGATCATTTGCGGGCCGAAAAGATCATGCAGGACCGCCTGTTCAAACACCCAAAGATTACGGTGCTGTGGCACCATGAGGTGACCGAAGTGCTGGGCGATGTCGCCCCCTTGGGCGTCACCAGCGTGCGCGCGCGCAATGTGCAAACGGGCACAGAAACGATTGTGCCCTGTGCTGGGTTCTTCGTGGCCATCGGCCATGCGCCCGCGTCGGAACTGGTGAAAGACCAGTTGCCGCTGCATTCCGGCGGCTATGTGCAGGTCGAGGCGGGGTCCACCCGCACTGCCATTCCGGGCGTGTTCGCGGCGGGCGATCTGACCGACCACATCTATCGTCAGGCCGTCACAAGCGCTGGCATGGGCTGCATGGCGGCACTGGATGCCGAGAAGTATCTGGCTGCGATGGACGCCCACCGCCAAGCGGCGGAATGATGATACCCGTTGCGGGGCGGTTCTGGCGGACTGTTCTTGCATCGGATGTCGTGCGTGTTCTGGACGGGGCGGTTTCGCCAGAAGGGCGGTATCACCACAAAGGGCAGGAAGCATTGTACATGTCACCCTTACCTGAATACTCCCGCTTCGCCGTCGATGCCTGTCTGCGCCCGGACGACCCACCCCGCGTGATCGTGCCGCTTGACGTGACAGGTGCAAATCTGGCTGACCTGCGCGCACCAGATGTGCAGCGCGCGCTTGGCCTGAATGGCACCGAGTCCGGCACCCTGTGGCAACCCGAACGCGCGATGGGCCAGCCCGCCACAAGCTGGATTGCCAGCGATGCCGCGCGCAATGCAGGTGCCGATGGCATCATCTATGCCGCGCGGTCCGATGCCACGCGCTGGCACATCGTGCTGTTCCGCTGGAACGCCTCCACCGGCCCGCAGGTCACGCAAAGCGGTTCGCCAATCCCGTTCTGACCGCGAATATCCTTCCACCCGCCTGCAAGAATGCAGCATTTCCGCCCTATTTCCCGGCAATTTCGCCCGCTTGCCTTGAACATTCCGCACCTTGGGGGTTAAAGCCGCGCCAAAGTGGTGGCTGTGGTCGCCGCAGTGATTTCCAAAGAAGGCTTGGCCCCCGAATGTCCCTTTCCAACCACGCGCCCATCCCCGAACTTTACGTCTCCTACGACTCCGCTCAGAAACTGAAGGTGGAGGCGGGCACCCTGCCATCCTGGGATCTGACCGCGCGGCAGGTCTGCGATCTGGAACTGCTGCTGAATGGTGGGTTCTTCCCCTTGAAGGGCTTCATGGGGCAAGCCGATTATGATGGCGTGGTCAAGGATATGCGCACCACGGATGGCACGCTGTTCCCCATCCCGATCACCTTGGATATCAACGAAACCTTCGCCGACAAGGTTGAGCCCGGCCAGGACATCGCCCTGCGCGATGCGGAAGGCGTGATCCTCGCCATCATGTCCGTCACCGACAAATGGCTGCCCAACAAGGCTGTTGAGGCGGAGCATGTGTTCGGTGCCGATGACCTTGCCCACCCTGCCGTCAACTACCTGCACAACACGGCCGGAAAGGTCTATCTTGGCGGCCCGGTCATTGGCATCCAGCAGCCCGTGCATTACGATTTCAAAGGCCGCCGCGATACGCCCAACGAGTTGCGCGCGTTCTTTCGCAAGATGGGCTGGCGGCGCATTGTGGCCTTCCAGACCCGCAACCCCCTGCACCGCGCGCATCAGGAACTCACCTTCCGCGCCGCCAAAGAGGCGCAGGCCA
>JANNBG010000061.1:0-1874 GCA_031385205.1 Rhodobacterales bacterium | reverse complement strand
CAAAGAATCCACCCAGGTTTTGCCCTTTTCGATGTACCGCTCCAACGTCTGGCTTTTGGCCAGTTTCACCTGCTCGTCCTGCACCAGCGCGTTGAAACGGCCGTTGGTTTCGGCCAGTTCCGTCTCCAGTTTCGTGCGCGCGGCGGCGTCCTGTTCCACCGAAATCTTGTTTTCCAGCGCGATAATCGCCGGGTCCATCGCCGCGATTTGCGCCTTGACCGCCTCCAACGCCCCCACGGTTTCCTCACGTTCCACAAGTGTCGAAGAAAGGTTCCCCTCCACCTTCGTTTTCTGCACATTCAACAGGTCCAACTGGCCCTGCAGCAGGCGCACGATCACGTCAGATTTGCTGATCAGATCCTGCAGTTTATCGTCAATCGTGGCCCCACGCAGACGTTCCTGCCGCATCGATTCGGACTTGGCGGTCGAGAAAAAGCCAATCACGCTTTCCATGCCGGTCTTGGTGCGCATCTCGTCAAAGTCTTTGGAAAACCCGGCCGTCACATCATCCAGGCCCATAATCAGTTCGGCGATGTTGGCATTCATCAGGTCGGTGTGTTTATGCACATCATCCAAAGATGCGTTTTCGATATCAATCGCAGCCTCGGCGGTGCCGATTTTGCTGCGGGCCGCCTCAATCCGCCCGGTGATGTCGGAAATCTTGGCTTGCGCAGCAGCAACCTGTGCCTGGCTTTCCTTAATCTGAGTTTCGAAATCGGACATCGTGACCTCCACTGGAATGACCCACCGCAAGATGGGCATGTTTCGCGCAATTACATCCCCGTGATCGGGAAATCTTGGAATGACTGTGCCGCAGATGGGCATGCAGGCCAAGCGGTTTCAGGCGGGGATGTTGTCGATCAGGCGGATGCCGTCGATCCATGCCGCAGCCAGCAGGCGGGCGGGCAGCGTGGTGGCGGGGGCGAGTGTGGCAGGATCGCGCAGGTCGATATAGTCAACACGGGTGAAACCGGCGGCCAAGACAGCATGCGTGGCAGTGTGCAAGGCGTCGGCCACAGGGGTGCCCGTGCGCATGGCCTGCACGGCCACATGCATGGCGCGGGGCAGGGCCACGGCATCGGCGCGGGCATGGGGCGACAGACGGGCATTGCGGGACGACAGGGCAAGGCCATCGGCATCCCGCACGGTGTCCAGCCCCACGACATCGACGGGGATGTTCAGATCGGCAACCAAGCGGCGAATGACGGCGAGTTGTTGCCAGTCTTTCTCGCCAAACCAGGCACGGTCGGCCTGCGTCATGCCGAACAGTTTGGCGACCACCGTGGCCACGCCATCGAAATGGCCGGGGCGGCGTTCGCCTTCCAACATGACAGAGACGCCGCCAACCGAAACGTTGGTCACAAAGCCGTCGGGGTATACCTCCACTGGGGCGGGCGCAAAGATCGCATCGACGCCAATGGGGGCCAGCAGGGCGGCATCGGCCATTTCCGTGCGGGGGTATTTCTTCAGGTCATCGGGGTTGTTGAACTGTTTGGGGTTCACAAAGATCGTCACGATCACCCGGTCAGCGCCCGCTTTGGCCGCCCGCGCCAGCGCCAAATGCCCTGCATGCAGCGCCCCCATCGTGGGCACCACGCCCACGGTCTCCCCCGCCGCCTTCCACGCGGCAACCTGCGCACGCAGGTCGGCAACAGTACGGAAAATCAAGGCGTTGGCCCCGGCAGCACATCGGGAAAGCTGTGCTCCGGGCCGGGAAAAGACCGTTCCCGCACGGCACTGGCATATTCTGCCACAGCATCAGCCGCCGCCAACCCCAACTCGCCAAAGCGCCGCACGAATTTGGGCCGAAAATCGGTGAACAGGCCCAGCATGTCATCCACCACCAGCACTGTGATGGGCAGGTGCTGGTGGTG
>JANNBG010000034.1:0-1705 GCA_031385205.1 Rhodobacterales bacterium | reverse complement strand
ACGCGGATGAGGGTGCCGCCGTAGCCTGCGACGTGGAAGGCGAAGGTGGGATAAGCACCGAGCGAGGTGACGACAGGATCGCCGGGGGCAACAGTCAGGCGGACGAGGGTGCCAAGGTTGCCGTCGATGCCTTCGCCAATCAGGATATGCGCGGGATCGCAGGCGTGGTGGGCGGCAATGGCGGCGCGCAGATCATGCATATCGGGGTCGCCATACATCCAGGCGGTGGATGCCGCCTGTGCCATGGCGGCGATGGCGTGGGGCGAGGGGCCGAAGAGGGATTCGTTGGCCCCAAGGCGGGCGGTGAAGGGCTGGCCCCTGCGGCGTTCAAGGGTTTCAGGCCCGGTGAAGGGCACGGTAGCGGGCAGGCTTTGCGCCAGTTCGGTGAGTTTGACCGTCATGCGCGCATTATGCGCAATGGCTTGGGCTTGCCAAGCTATTCGATGCCGACATCCAGTGTGATGGTATCATCGGTGGGTTCTGCCGCGCGGCCCAGCAGGGCAAGGTCTGTGGTCGAAGGGAACACCTCGCGCAGCACCAGTTTATAGCCGAACACAACGGCGCCGGGCCCGGCACCCGCGCAGGCGTTGCACAGCACGATAGGGGCCGGGGTGTTGGTGCCTGCGGTGACGGCCAGTTCCAGGCGGATCATGCCTTGCCATACGCAGGCCAGATCGACCGGGCCGCGCTGGTCCGTGACGCCGGTCAGTTGGATTGTGAAGTCTGTGCCGGGCACGGCTGCGGGCGTGGTGCCGAACAGGGCCAGCGGGGGTGTCTGGTCGCGCGCGGGTGAGAGGGTGAGCATCAGGACGGCGAGGATGCAGCGCATGGCGTGGTCTTTTCAGGATACGGGGGTCACATCAACGGTGATGATGTAATCGGACAGCATTGGGTTGCGGCCCATAGGATCGAGCACATCACGGCCCGGGGCCAGCCTGCGCAGTTCGATGGTTTGCCCGTACATGATGGTATCGCGCGACGCATCATCACAGCGGTTGCACAGCGCGATGGTTTGGGGTGCATGGGTGCCCTTGGTGACGGCCAGTTCGACGCGGATCATGCCTTCCCAATAGCAATCGGCGGTGGAGGGGCAGCGCTGGTCCATCACATCCGTCAACGTCAGGATGATGTCTGTGGCGGGCACGGGGGTGGGGGTGTTGGCAGCCACGGCAATTTCAGTGGCGTAAGCCACGGCGGGCAACAGGGCGAGCAGGGCAAGGATCAGGCGCATGACGGTTCCTTTTGTGATATGACATATGACGCGCAGGGTGGGGCGATCCCTGGAGGGTGACATGCGGGTTTTGATCTTACTTTTCTGGATGCTGACAGGCGGGGTGGCAAGTGCGGATGTGATCCGCTTTGGCAATGGCGGGTCGATCTTTGGCGGCGAGATGTGGGAGATCACACCGGACGATCATGTGGTGTTTTCGGGGTATCAGGTGGAGGGGCCGGTGACAGAGCGGGCGGAATGGGTGTGGACAAACAAGGGGATGCGGGCGGGGCAGATGACGTTTGTGATGGCAGGCGCGTTTGCGCGGGCTGTTGGCGTGGTGCGGCGCTTGGGTGATCCGGGGGGGCCACCTGCGTTTGAAACGGATTGCACGGATGCGGGGCAATCATCAGTGGCGGTGGATGTGCCGGGGTTGGCGTATGATGTCAGCGTGGACAATTGCATTGCGGGGTCGTCGCGGGTGACGGGGGAGAC
>JANNBG010000033.1:0-2409 GCA_031385205.1 Rhodobacterales bacterium | reverse complement strand
GCACTCGCCAGATCAGCTTGGCGATAGGGTTTGCGCAGGATCTGATACTCGGCCCCCAATCGGTCGTCCTGCACCAGCCCATCGGAAAAGCCTGATGTCAGCAGAATCTTGATCCCGTGTCGTTCCGCCGACAGGCGTTTGGCCAGATCATAGCCTGACATCGTGCCGGGCATCACAAGATCGGCAAAGACCAGGGTGATATCATCGCGTGCAGTCACAATGTCCCATGCGGCATCCGCTGTTGGCGCGGTGATACAGGTGAACCCCAGATTGCTGATCCGCAGTTCCGACAGACGCATGACGCCCGGATCATCCTCGACCACCAGCACGATCTGTCCGGAGCCGAAGACCGGCACGGGGCTTGCGTCAATCTGAGCGGGTGCAGGGTCAATGCTGGCCGACACGGATGCCGGAAAATACAGACTGATCGTGGTGCCCTGTCCGGGCTCACTATAGATCGTCATATGTCCGCCCGACTGTTTGACAAAACCGTAGACTGCGGACAGCCCGAGACCGGTACCTTTGCCAACCGATTTGGTGGTGAAGAACGGTTCCAGCGCCCGCCTGCGAATTTCGGGTGTCATGCCTTCACCGTTATCGCTGATCGACAACCTGACATAGTCGCCGGGCGAGGCTTCGATTTCCTGTTCGACATATCGATCGTCAATGGTGACGTTGCAGGATTCAAGAATGATCCGGCCACCAGACGGCATGGCATCCTGCGCATTGATGACAAGGTTCAGGATCGCCGTTTGCAACTGCGAAGGGTCAGCGTGTGCTGGCCACAGGGGATCGGCGAGGGCGACCTCCAGCCGGCAGTCGGCCCGTGTCGTGCGTTTCAGCATGGCCAGCGAGTCGGAGAGTGTTCCATTCAGATCGATGGCTTGAAGTCGCAGCGGGCTTTGGCGGGAAAACACCATCAGGCGCGATGTCAGGTCTGCCCCCAGTTCGGCGGCACGCAAAGCATCCGAGATCAGGGCTTTGCTTTTGTTACCGGTTTCCGCCATCTCCAGCAGTTCCAGATTGCCGATGATGACCGTCAGCAGATTGTTGAAATCATGCGCAATGCCCCCCGTCATGCGCCCGATGGCGTCCAGCCTTTGCGACCGTGCGGCGGCCTCTTCGGCGGCGCGACGCCGGGTCTGATCGTGCAGGATGCCAACGAAGGCAACTTCTCCCTCGATCTCGGCCTTGCCGACCGATAGGTGCAACGGAAACACGCTGCCATCCCCGCGCAACCCTTCGACATCGCGGCCAATGCCGATGATCCGCTTTTCGCCGGTATCAAGGTGATGATGCATGAACCCGTCATGGCGCGCGGCCATACCTGCGGGCATCAGAACGCGGACATTCTGACCCGCGAACTGACCCAGCGGGTAGCGGAACAGATCGGCTGCGGCCTGATTGGCACGGACAATCACGCCCAGCTTGTCGGATACAATGATGGCATCAACGGCTGCGTCCAGCAGGGCCACCAGCAACTCGCGATCATCAACGTCCGGCAAGCTGGAGCCCCCGCATTTCCCCGTGGCAGCCCCATCTGTTGCAGAGTTTCGCATGAAAGACTAGGCGCGCGTCGGGGGTGATTGTCGCAACTGGCCCGGCACGCCGGGGCCCCCGATCAGATCAGCCAGGGTGACCACGCCAACAAGTGCAGTACCGGCAACGACCAGAAACTTGCGTCGACCAGTCCGCGCAATGCGGGCGAAAAGCGCGTCGGCGCGCAGGTCGGGTGAGACAGTGTTGTCTGGCCCCACGCTTTCGATCACGTCATCGACCGTCGCGTTGGTCCAGTTCTCGCGGTCAATGCGCTGGACCATATGGATATCCACATAGCCCAACAGGGCGTCATTTTCGACAACCGGTGCAAAGGTGATGGCCTGGGCCAGAAACAGCCGGTTGACCAGTTCTGAAAGGGTTTGATCGGGCCGTGCGGTCCAGGGCGCGCGGGTCATCACATCACCGACCGTTCGCCCGGTCGGCGTGCCATTGGCTTCGGGTGGCAGGTGAGGTGCCTGCGCCGTTTGCAGCAAGAACTGCCAGATCAAGGCCGACCAAAGCCTGGCGGCAGTGGTGCCCGTTGGATGGTGGTTGATTTCGCGGATCAGCAGGTTCATCGCATTCTGCGTCTCGGCGTTTGCACCCAAGTTCGCGCCCGACCGCAGAAAGCGGATCACATCTGCCTGATCAGTCGCTGGCAGCGGTTCTTCCGCCATGTGCCCGTCCATTTGCAGGAGAGGTGGACACTGTCGCCACCTGTCTTTCAAATGCCAGTCTGAACTTGTCCGCCCCATCCCGGATTGAGGAAGATCAAGTCGCCTACGCCCGATCTGCGCTACGCCACCGTCTCTGCAGACGCAGATATGAGGAGCGATGACATGCCCCAGACAGCCGAAGCCAGCGCCCAAG